>SKZB01000121.1 GCA_007127615.1 Phycisphaerales bacterium
CGACCACCCGCGCCGACGGCGTGCCGGCCGATCGCTTTCGCCTGGCGATCTTTCTGCCCGACGGTTCGGCGGTCTTCACCCGCACCAGTTGGCTGGTCGATCACGATGACCGCGTCGTGCGCATCCGCATCAGCGACTGGACCGGCCTGCCCCGGATCGATCGACTTCGGCGTGAGCAGAACGGAGGGAACGCCATCGGCGGCGTGCCGGCGAATGATGATTCGCAGGATCCCGCCGGGGGCGAGCGTGACTTCGACGGCGGGGCAGCGGTACCGCGCGGGACGGGAGGAACGCGATGACGAAACCGCGTCGCGGCGGCATCCTTTTTGAAGTCATGCTCTCGCTCGCCCTCTTCGTCGGCGCGGCGGCGGTCACCATCGGTACCGTGCGCAACGTCATGACCGCGCTGGAACGCGCTGCGCGGGAACAACAGGCCGTCGACCTCGCCCGCAGCCGGATGGCGGAGCTGGAGGCGGGTCTGATCAACCTCAACGATCTGCGCGACGGTTCGCGCAGCGCGATCGGATCTTTCGAGGGGTTTCTCGGCGATGAGTTCGGCAGAGGGGATGACTGGACCGTTGCGGTCTCGACCGAGCGCACCGAGTACCCGGGGCTGACGCTCGTCGCGATCACGGTCCGGGACGCCGGCGCGGATGAAGACCGCCCGGGCGCGGTCGGGTTTACCCTGCGGCAACTGCTGCGGCTCGGGGACGAAGATGAGCTTGAGTTCGAGGAGGATGATCTGTTTGACGGTTTCGAACCGGGGCCGACGGGGGAGGAGCCGCGATGAGTCCACGCCGGCCGCGCATCGCCCGCCCGGGGTTCACGGTGATGGAAACGCTCATCGCCGTCGGCCTTCTGCTTGCCCTGGGCGGCGTGATCTTCGGCTTTCTGCTCGACATGCTCAGTACGCGCGACGCCATCCTGGAACACACCGCCCAGCGAAGGGCCGCGTCCGTGTTCGTCGAACGGCTCGAAGGCGATCTCTTCACGGCCATGGTCGGCAGCGCTGCCCTCGGGTCAGGCATTGCCGGCAACGAATCGAGTCTGGAATTGTTGACCAGCCGCGTCGCCGCCGGGCGGGCGGCGGACACCGGCACCCAGCGCGAAGCGTTCAGCGAATTGATCCGAGCGGAGTACCGCTTCAACGAAACGCGTCATCAACTCGAAGTGCGGCGTTCGGTGGTCGATCGCCGGCCGAGCTCGGTTCTGCCGAATGATGCCCCTCGAAATGCCGGCAATTCGGGTCGTGGTGACGGACAGAGGTGGGAGACGCTCGAAGCGCGACTGTACCGGATCGAGTTCCGTTATCACGACGGTGGGGATTGGCGCACGAGCTTCGATGCGCTGGAGGCCGGCCGCTTTCCCCACGCGGTGGAAGTGGCGATCTGGTTTCAACCCTGGCCGGACCGGGACTGGAACGACCCCGATGATTTGGGGGACCGGGATGATCCCGAGGCCGGCGAAGCCGCGGCGCCGGAGCGGCTGACCTTCGATCCGGCGGGAACGTTCGATGAGTTTGAGTTCGCCATGCGCGAGGACCGGGATCAGACCGCCCGCGATCCGCCCCGTCCCGATGTCCACCGCGTGATCGTGCTGCCCGATGCGGTCGTTGATTCTGACTCGGGCGAGGAGGGGCCGCGATGAACCCGACTCGTCACGGCTTTGCGATTCTCGTGGTGCTGGTGATCATCACCAGCGCGCTGTTGATCGCAACCAGTCTCATCTTCGTGGCCCAGACCGAAGCGGCCGGCCGGGCGGGCAGCGCGCAGTCCGCGCAGGCCCGCGCGATCGCCTGGTCGGGCCTTCAGATCGCGATGCTTCGGCTGAACGCCCGGCGGGATGAGATTTTCGAGGGCAACCGGCTCGAGCTCGACGACCGGTTCGAGATTTACACGGCGGACGGACGGCGCGGTGTGGTGCGCTTTCTCGCCGTGACGCCGGACGGCGAGGTGCTCGCCCCCGAAGCGGGCAAGCTCGATCTGAACATCGCCACGCCGGAGATGCTCATCGGTACCGGATGGGTGGAACCCGATCTGGCGGATTCCATCATCAACTACCGCGATCAGGAACTCGCAGGTCAGTTCCGGGCGATCGAAGAATTGCTCCATGTGCCGGGCGTTTCGATCGAGGCGTTCTACGGTGAGCTGGAAGAACTCACGCAACTGACCGATGAACTGCGTGATGATCAGGACATTATCGAAAGGATGCAGGCGCGATTCGGCTCGACGGAGCCGCGCGGCCTCTTTGATCTCTTGACCGTCGACAGCGTCGAGCCGGCTCTGCAACGCGATGGACGCCGGCGCATCAATCTCAACGTGAGCTGGTCCGAAGCGCTCGGCGCGCGGCTCGATGAACGCTTCGGATCGGGGGCCGGTGCACTGGTGCAACAGATTCTCGACGGCGGCACCGAGTTTGAAGATGACCGGGTGATCGTGGAGGTGCTCAACCAGTTTGAAGTCGATCTCGAAGATTGGGCCGACATTCTCGATGCCCTGACGACCGAGTCGGGTGAGTTTCATTTCGGCCGGATCGATCTCAACGCAGCGCCCGCGGACGTGCTGGCGGCGCTGGACGGAATCGAACCGGACCAGGCGGCCCAGATGGTCCGGGTCCGCGAGGGGTTGGCGGCGGAGTCAAGGGGATCGATCGTCTGGCCGGTCGAAGAGGGCATCGTCTCGCGGGAGGCCTTTGGGGAACTGGCCGGCCGGGTCACCACCCGCAGTTGGCGCTACCGGGTTCGGCTCGCGGCGGGGGAGGTCGATGCGGAGGATGAGGACGTGTGGATCGGCCGCCCGCGGGTTTACGAAGCGGTGATCGATCTCGCCGGGACCACCCCGCGCCTGGCTTCATTGAGGGAGATCACGATGCTTCCGATCGCCGCCACGCTCGCGCTGAGCGCGGAATGGATCGAGGACGATGAGTTTGATGAGCCGTGGTGGGAGGAAGATGAAGCCCTTGATGAAGCCATTAATGAAGCCGGGCCAGACGCCGATCCGGACGCCGCGCTGGAGATGGAGGGCGATCCGCTGCCACCGATGGATGATGAAACGGTTGAAGAAGAGACGATGATGGAAGAGGGGGCCGGGGGAGAATCGCCCCCGAACGGCGGCCGGACCCGTCCCGGCCGCTGGCGACCCCGCTGATCTGATCCGTTGCCGGAATCGATCGAACCGAGACTCTTTTGACGATCCACCCTTCACGAACGTTCTAACCCGCATTCAGCATGTTCTCCCGGCCCGCCATTGCGATCGACATCGGACGACAGCGCCTCCGCGCGCTGCTCGCGCAGCGGGACGGGACGATGCTGCGCGTCAAGCGAACGTTGATCGAGGAGATTCCCTCGGATCTCGATGGGGATGATCCGGCGGCGATCGGCGCGTGGGTCCAGAGCCAGCTCAAACGCGCGGGTTTCCCGCGGGGCAATGTGACGCTCTCGCTGGCGCGGGAACACGTCGGGCTGAAGCGCCTCCATCTGCCGACGACGGACGTTCACGAGCTGCCGGAGATGACGCGCCTGGCGATGCAGCAGGAAATGCCGTTCGATGCGGACGGCGCGGTCATCGACTTCTTCCCGGTCGCGCAGACGGAGCGGGGGACCACCGTCGTCGCGGTCGCGGTCCCGAAGAGCCGGCTCGATCAATCGGTCAGCGCCGCCCGGGCCGCCCGACTCGGCCTGCAGCGCATTTCACTGCGCAGTATGGGCTCGGCGCTGCTGCTGAAGAACCTCGGCGAACGGACCGCCGGGAGTGTCCTCGCCATCGATATCACCGGTGAGTCGCTTGAGTTCTGCGTGATCGACGACGGCGCGGTGCGCTTCTCGCGCGCGGCGGAGTTCAGCCCCGACTATTCACGGGAAGCGAGGATCGACGCGGTCATCACCGAAACCCGGCGCACGTGGATGAGTTACCGCATGTCCGAGGATGCCGCGGAAATCACCCGCGTGATTCTGATGGGCGACAAGGAAGTCTGCGACGACCTGCGCGGTCGCCTCGGCGAAATGCTGCGCGTCGAAGCGGAGCGGCTGGAAAGCCACCCGCTCGTGGACCCCGAAGGTCACGACATCGGCCGCCTCTGGCCGCTGGCGGGCATGCTGCTCGAACCGGAAGAGAAGAACACGACGATCGACTTCGCGCATCCGACCCGGGCGCCGGACCGCGCCGCCGCGCAGCGAAAGAAAATGCTCTACGCCGCCGGCCTGGGCGTCCTGCTGGTTCTCGGGGCGTGGACGTTCGCGAATCGCGATCTGGCGCGGCTGGAGGCGGAATCGGCGCGCCTGCTGGAGACCCAGCAGGAACTGCTGCCGCGCTACGTTCGTTATCACCGGGAAAACTACCGGCTGGAGCATATTGAGCGGTGGGAAAGCGTTCGTGTGGACTGGCTCGAACACCTTCAGTACCTGGCCTCGCTCACCCCGCCGCCGGATGAGCTCGTCCTCGGGTCCTGGACCGGCAGCATTCCCACCCAGTACCGCCAGGTGCAGTACGACGCGCGCCGGGACGTCTGGAGTTCGCCGCGCCAGATCATCATCAATGCCAGCGGTGAAGCGCGGGACCGCGCGACCGCCGACCGGTTTCGCGATGCGCTGGTGCGCGGCTCGGTGTATGACACCAGTTCCACCGGCCCCGACGCGCCGAGCGGACGTCGCCTGCCCTTCGGGTTCAGCTACCGGCTGCAAACCGACATCGATCAGCCGCGCGAAAATGAGCAGAGCCCCGGGGCCTCCTCGCCGGAAGATGAAGCCGTCTCGCACGGGCCGGCCACGGACGGGGAGGGCGCGTCATGAACCCCGTTAACCCGCGCACGCTCGTGTTGTTCGCGGTCGGCGCGATCATTGTCGGATGGCTGCTCTGGTCGACGGCGAATCAGATGTACTTTGCGCCGCGCGCGGAACACCTTGACCGGATCGAACAACTCCAGAGCCGCGTCGCGGAATACCGGCGCACGCTTGACCTTCAGCCGCGACAGCAGTCGCAGGTGGCGTCGATCGTGGAACGGACGCTCGGCCATGACGTCGAGAGTGTCGATCACCGCCTGCGTTCGCGCCTGAACCGAATTGCCGAAGAAGCCGGTCTCGACGGCGCTTCGATCAACACCTCGAATCCCGCGGCCCGCGGCACGCCGGCGCAGCGGCGCTTCGGCCGGCGCGGCCTGGAGGGTGAACTGCGCGAGAAGATCGACTTCGTGGAAGTTGAGGCCACGATCGTCGGGGAAGGAACCTTCGAGCAGATCGTTGAACTGACCGATCGCATCGAAACCGAGCCGTGGATCAAGCGCATCCATGAGGTTCGACTCAATCCGCGCGGCAACGGCGAGCGGTTCAACATGACCCTGCGGCTGGTCACGATCTATCTTCCCGATCGGCCCACCGAGCCCGCCCCGGCCGAGCCGTACGACGAGGCGCGGATGGCCCGGTTCGCCGCGCTGGTGGGGCAGAACCCGTTCCGGATTCCGCCCCCGCCGGCCCCCGAGCCCGAACCGGAGATCGTCCGCCCGGCCGACCCGACCCCTGCGGCCGATCCGCCCTTTCCTTACCAGGAATGGGTGGTGACGGGCGTGGCGGAGAGTCGCCACGGGCACGAGGTCTGGCTCCGCAACCGCCGGTCGGGCGAGACGCGCCGGCTCGGGACGGGCGACGCCCTGCGGGAGTTGACCTTCACCGCCGCCCGCGACGATCGGGCGGAGTTCGAGCACGATGAGGAAAGGTTCCTCGTGGCCGTCGGACGGAACTTGAACGACAGAACGCCGCTCAGCCGGTAAACTGGGCCTGCAAATCCAATCGCTGCGATTTTGGCGGAGCCAAGGCCTCTCAGGCTAGTCACACCTCTCAGGGAGGAGCGCAGGATGCGTTTCACCGCAGTTCGTGCACTGACCGTTACGTCGGTGCTGTTGATGATCCCACCCACCGGAAGCTTGGCGCTGTCGCCGTCCTTGACGCCGCACGCCTCACCGGCCGGAACTCCGGTCGTTCCGGTGGCGGGCGCCGCCCCGCTTGCGGCAGCGCCGGTGCCCGATGACGCCGAGGCGCCCCATGAGCGCATCCGATTCAACTTCAAGGATGCCGGCTTCGAGCAGGTCATCGAGTTCTTCTCGCGTGAGACCGGTCTGCCCGTGATCTGGGAAACCGATCCGCCCGACGGCACGCTGAGCTATCTCTCCCCCGAAGCGTACACCCGCGCCGACGCCCTGCGCGTGCTCAACATCGTTCTGCAGTCGCGCGGCGTCATGCTGCGCATCAGCGACGACATGCTCTACCTGCGCCGGCTCGAGGACATGAAGCGCGCCGATGTGCCGACGTTCGTCGGCCAGGTGCCCGGAGAGATCACCGACGAAAGCATCGTCACCGTCGTGCGCCCGCTCAGCAACGCGCTGGCGAAACCGATGGCCGAGCGCCTCGCGGAAATGGTCGCGCAGTACGGCGCGGTCACCGCGATGGAACAGCAGAACGCGCTGGTGGTCACGGAGACCGCCGCCCAGGCGCGACGCCTGCTCCGCATCATCGAGGAGCTCGATCGAAGCGATCCGGAGGGCGCGGTTGAAATTTTCGCGATCCGGCACGCCCGCGCGAACGAACTGATGGAACCGCTCACCGCGCTGATGAGCCAGCGCGTCGAACGCTTCGTGATCGATCAGCGCGGTCAGCAGCAGCGGATCGAAGAAGACGAGATGCAGGGGCTCAATATCTCGCACGATCCCCGCACCAATGCGATCATCGCCCGCGGCACCCAGTCGCGCATCGACAATCTGCGCGAAGCGATCGCGCTGCTCGATGTGCCCGCGGCCGCGTCCGGGCGGACCATCCGAACCATCTCCCTGGCGATGCTCTCCCCCCAGGAGGCGCAGCAGCGGCTCACCACGATCTACAACCGCCTGCCCGAAGAGGAGCGTCCCACGGTCATCCCGCTCAATGAGTTCGGGCAGATCACGATCGTCGGCAATGACCGGGCGATCGCCGAGGGCGCCGCGCTGCTGAAGGAAATTGACGGCGGCAACGTGGAGGAGATGGAGTCGGGCCGCCGGATCGCCGTGATCGTCCTGGAACACGCCGAGCCCGAGGCCCTGATCGCGGCCCTCCGGAACCTGCTCAACAACCGGCAGCTTCACGCCACGAAGCTCGTCGCCGGTCCGGACGGCCGGTCGCTGGTCATCTCCGGCCCGGGGGGCGATGTCGAAGCGGTCGAGGCGGTGATTCCCACGCTCGATCGGCCGGCCCGCGTCGACCGGCAGGTGCGCATTCTTCGGCTGGAAGCGGAGAACGCCGCCGAGCTCATCGAACGCGCGAAAGGGATCCACGCGGAGCAGGTTCGGGATGAGCAGCCGGCGTTGAAAGTTCACACGCAGTTTGAAGCCGAAAGCAATGCCCTGACCATCGTCGGCCCGAACGAAGCGATCAACCGCTTCACGCGCATTCTGCAGGAACTCGAGCAGACGATCGTGCAGCGGGAGACGCGACAGATCCGCACCCGCCACGCCCGGCCGAGCGATCTGGCCGAGACCCTGCGCGAACTGGCCGGCCGGATGAACCTCGCCCGCGGCCGGTCCGCCGATCACGCCCCGGTCATGGACGCGTTTGATGATCTTGACCTGCTCCTGGTCACCGCCACCGGCGAGCAGCTTCAGTCGGTGATGCCGCTGATCGATTCGCTCGACGTGCCGCCGGATCGCACCATGCCGCCGCTGCGCATTCTGCAGCTCCGCATCGCCGATTCCCAGAATCTCGCCCGCACGCTCAACCAGCAGTACCAGCAGCGTCCGGCCGATGAACGCAACGAGAAGCCGGTCAACATCTCCGCCGACGCGGCGACGAACTCGCTGATCGTGGCGGC
>SKZB01000254.1 GCA_007127615.1 Phycisphaerales bacterium
GATCCGGCATTCTCAAGGACATGACCCCCACCGGCGAAGATCTGCGCGAAGGGCTCTCTGCGATCGTGTCGGTCAAGCTGCCCGAGCCGCAGTTCAACAATCAGACCAAGGAAAAGCTGCTCAACCCCGAAGCGGAAAGCTTCGTCTCCAGCGCGGTGACGGAGCATCTCGGGGCGTGGCTGGAAGAAAATCCGGGCGAAGCGAAGAAGATCTGCCTCAAGGCGGTCCTCGCCGCGCAGGCCCGGGAAGCGGCCCGGAAGGCGCGGGAGTTGATCAAGCGCAAAGGCGCGCTCGACTCGGGCGGCATGCCGCAGAAACTCGCGGACTGCGCCACGAACAACGTCGATGAATCCGAGCTCTTTATTGTCGAAGGCGATTCGGCCGGCGGGTCGGCCAAGCAGGGGCGCGATCACGAGATCCAGGCGATTCTGCCGCTCAAGGGCAAGATTCTGAACGTTGAGAAGGCGCGCATCGACAAGGTGCTCGGCTTCGAGGAGATCCGCATTCTGATCCAGGCGCTGCAGACCGGCATCGGCGAGGACTTTGATATCGCCCGGCTGCGCTACGGCCGCGTCATCATCATGACCGACGCCGATGTGGACGGCTCACATATTCGCACCCTGCTGCTGACGTTTTTCTTCCGTCAGATGCCGGAGTTGATCCGCCAGGGCAAGATCTACCTCGCCCAACCGCCGCTGTACCAGGTGACGCGCAACAAGAAGAGCCAGTACGTCCTCAACGAGCAGAAGATGGCGAGCGTGCTCACGAATCTGGCGATCGGCACCGCGACGCTGGTCATTCGAGATGATGACGGCAACGAGGTTCGGCGCATCGAAACCGATGAACTCGAGCGGTTGATCAAACAGCTCACCCGACTGCAGGAACTCGTCAACGTCTCCGAGCGCCGCGGCACGCCGTTTCCAATGCTCCTGCAGTCGCGCGAGAACGATCCGGCCGGTGAGAAACGCCTGCCGACGCACCGGCTGAGCTGGTCGGCCGGGGAGGAACTCTGCTGGTCCGAGGAGCAGGCGCAGGAGATCATTCAGCAGCGCAACCTTCTGCTCGATGATCTCGAGTCCGGCACCTCCGGCAACGGGACGACCGAAGATCGCCTCCGCATCGCCACCCTGCGCGAACTGCATGAGAACCGGGAACTGCAGGTCATTCTCCAGCGGCTGGCCGACTTCGGGATCGATATCGAGGACTACGCCCTCACCCAGGAGGAATCCGTGACGGGGGAGAAACTGCCCACGCGCTTCGCCTGGCTGGTCGACTCCGGCACCGAACAGGAAAGCGTCGTCGAAGTTCCGAACATCCCCTCGATCCTCAGCCAGTTGCACGATGTCGGCCGGCGCGGGCTGCAGCTCAAGCGCTACAAGGGTCTCGGCGAAATGAACGCGGATGAACTCTGGGAAACGACGATGGATCCGGATAAGCGCACGCTTCTGCGCGTGACGTGGGACACCGCATCCAACGCCGATCAGCTCTTCACCGTTCTGATGGGCGAGCACGTCGAAAGCCGGCGCAGCTACATCGAAGACCACGCGCTGGAAGTGAAGAACCTCGACATCTGATGCCTCGGCTCAAGCCGGAGCGAAGTTTTCGAGCAGCCGGAGCAGGTCAATCACATTGACCACGCCGTCCTGATTGAAATCGGGCGGGCAGGCACGGTCGTTCGGACATTCGCCCCACGATTCCAGCAACTGCAGCAGATCGTTGATGCCCACCGCGCCGTCACAGGTCAGATCGAACGGGGCGCCCGGTTGCGGCGTGACGATGAGATCATTCACCGCGTGGCCGTCGATCGCCGTGACGTAGAGCCGCGGTTCGTAGTCACCGGCCTGGTGCAGATGCAGCGCGGCGATCGCCGCGCTTTCCGCGCGAAGCTCGATCCGGGCGCGATTGTTCCCGGAGACCGCCGCTGAGACATTCGTGACCGGCGTGAACAGGTTGATCGCGTTGATCATGTTCGTCTGGCATGTTCCGGCGAGAAACGTCAGGGTCTGAAGATTCCCCCCGCCGAAGGTGAGTTCGAGGACGGCATCGGCCGACGGGCCGTCATGGAGAAAGTCGCCGGTTTCGAGGTACGCCCGGGCAGGCGACAGACAGGCCGCCGGAGCGGGTGACGTTCCGCCCGCACTGCCGATTGTGATGAAGAGAAACGCGATCGGGCCGAGGAAAGTCATCGTGCGCATGGGCGGAAGAATCGGCCGCCGGGTGCTTCGCGCATGAAATTGTCAGCCGGAATGTGCCGGATCGACGACGTTCGCAGCGCGGAATCCGGCGGCGCGCAGACGGCAGGAATCACAGTGACCGCACGGGCGGCCTTCTGAATCCGGGTCGTAACAGCTCAGCGTGAGGCCGTAATCCACCCCGAGCGCGAGACCGCGCTGAATGATCTCCGCCTTGCTCAGATCGATCAGCGGCGCGTGGATCTGCAGGTGCCGGCCGTGCACGCCGATGCGCGTCGCAAGATTGGCCATCTTCTCAAATGCTTCAATGAATGCCGGCCGGCAGTCGGGGTACCCGGAATAGTCGACCGCATTGACGCCGAGAAAAATGTCGAGGGATTCGAGGACCTCGGCGTAGCCGAGCGCGAAGGCCAGGAAGATCGTGTTCCGGGCCGGCACGTAGGTGATGGGAATGTCGTCGTGCGGCTCAGACTCAACGCGATCCTTCGGCACGTTGATGTCGGAGGTCAAAGCCGACCCGCCGAAGGCGCGCAGGTCGATGGTCATGATTCGGTGTTCAACGACGTCGTGATGGGCCGCGACGTGTCGCGCCGCTTCGAGCTCGCGTCGATGGCGCTGACCGTAGTCGAAGCTCAGCGCGTAGCAGTCAAAGCCCCGGTCGCGGGCGATCGCGAGTGTGGTCGCCGAATCCAGGCCGCCCGAAACGAGAACGACCGCGCGGCGAGCGGGATGCTTCCTTTCTTCCGGTGACATGGACGCGGAGTGTACCGTATCCGCGCCCGCCTTCCCGATCATTCGACATCTTCAGAGTCGGGCTCGAGCGTCCAGACCGGCTTGATCGCCTCCTGCAGCGACAGGACCGCGTAGACCGTGGCCAAGACATCCTCGCCTTCCAGCCAGCGGTCCGCTTCGTTCTTCCAGGAGCCGTCCTCACGCTGCCGCTCGACGATCGCGCGGATCAGTTCCCCGCGCCAGTTGTACCGATCACCTTCCGCGTCGGTGATCTCGTGCTGCTGCGCGACGTTCAGCGCACGGGCCATGGTGTGGTAGTAGTAGAACAATCCCTGCAGGCCGAGGCCGGGATTCTCCCGGAACGTGAAGTTGCGGCGGATCCAGTCGAATGCGGCCCGGACGCGCAGGTCGTCCGGCGAGAGTCCTGCGTACATCATGCTCTTGAAACCGGCGTAGGTCATCGAGCCGTAACTGCGCAGTGAGCGCGGTTCGCCTTCGGGGATCTTCTCGCCGTAGCGACCTTCGCCGGCCGCCTCACTGGCGAACGATTCGCCGCCACCCGCGGGCGTGTAAACGAATCCGCCATCATCGCCGGCCCATTCGCTCCGATTGGTCTCGCTGAGGTTCTGCGCCCGGCTGACGAAGGCGAGCGCTTTCTGAAACGCCGGCTCATCGGGGCTGAGCCCCGCGTCGTAGAGGGCATCGAGCATGAGCTGCGTGTTGGAGAGATCGGGCCGGCCGTGCCCGCCGTACCCCGCGCCGCCGAACCAGTCCTGTTGGGAACTCACGCCCTGCTCCTGCGACCACTGGTTGGACTGCAGCCAGAGCACCGCTTCGCGCATGGTGTTCATCGAGTCGGCATCTTCCAGCGATGCGAGCGCCATGACCACGGAACTGGTGACGTAGTTGGTCAGGGCGCCGCCTTCGAACGAGCCGTCCTCACGCTGATTGCGCCGAATGGCGCGGAGGGCGCGCTGCACTTCTTCCCGCTCGATGGCGCGCTTTTCGTCATCCGTATGCGACTGCACGATCGCCTTGACCGCCAGTGCGGTGACCGCCGCGGAGATCGGCGAGAGCGCCTCCGGATCATCCGTCGGGGCGACGCGCCGGCCGACGAGCCACGCGCCGTCTTCACCCTGCGCTGCGCGGAGAAACGCCAGGCCGCGCTCGATCGCCCCGCGGGCCTTCTCCCAGTCGGACTCATCGATCGGCACCCACTTTGGATCCGGCGCGATGCGGTGTTCCGGCGGCTTGGGCAGGAGCACCATCTCCGGCAGCGGGGGGGGCTCGGATTCGGTGATGCGCTCCGGATCGATCCGAGGATCGAGCGGGCGATCGGTCCGCTCGTACACACTGCGCTGATCGACCGGACGGGCACGCTGATCATTCGTGCGGGGATCATCCCCGGCCGGCGCGGCCACCGGCACGGAGCCGAGCGCGAGGGCGATGGCTCCGAGAGTGATCCATCGGAGCTTCGCGTTGGATTGGATGGTCGTCATATGGATTCTCCCAGAGAATGCCGTCGTGCATTTCGACCCGGTCGGGGTCATGCCGAATGGTAGCCGCCCCGGTGAGCGAAAACTTCAACCCGAAGGCGCATCGCTGCCGATCTGCTGACGGATACAAAGTGCCCAATCTTCGGCCAGGGTCCGGATAATTCGGGCGCTTGCCAATCGGCGCCGGAGGGCGGTAGAGTAACTCCATGCGAGTAGACGGATCGATTCCATTCCACGTGGCCCAGGCGTACGGCATGAAAGCGGCGTCGCCGGCGTCGAAGCCGGTGCCGGCTCGACCGGCCGAAGCGCTGATGCCGACCATGCCTTCCCGCACGCCGGAGCAGGTCCAGCGAACCGGAGAACTGGTCGCCGGAACCGTGCCCGGCAAAATCGCCTTCACCCCGGCCGCCGGCCCGCCCACGGGCGGGGGGGAAGTGCTGCCGATGTACACCCGGGCGGCCGATCGCGTGGAAGCGGCCGTGGGGATCCAGCTCGGGAAGCAGATCGATCTGAAGGGCTGACGGACGAATCACGATTTTGACGCGGCCGCCGCGGCATGAATCGCCGCGGACCCCGCCCCCGAGCCCCGCCCCGATTGGCATTGGACGAATTCTCCCGCCGGCAAACGTCGAAATCGTCCGTTTCAGCACGATCACGGAATCGATATCGATCCGAATTGATCTGTCCTGCCTCCGGCTCGTCGCCGATCGAAAGCAATAACGGGTCGCCGGCGGGCGTTGGACCGGTCGAGAGAGAGCCGATTCGGGGCGCAAGCGTTCCAGCCGTGCTGCGGTGTGGTAGCGGTCATGCCGCCGGCGTTGTCAGCCGGTAGAGAAGGATTGTTGGATTTTCCGCTGGATAGAACCGACGCTTGAGAGGTATTCTTGTACGGTGGTCTGCCCGCATCAATGGGGCATCAAAAAAGGAAATGGACAATGGACGCAGGTTTTATTCAGCATACTCGGACGGTACTCGCGGGCGGGGTTCTTCTGGGCGGACTCAGTGTTCCGGTTCTGATGACGACGGCGACCGCCGAGGCGCAGGATCGGCTCTCGCCGCAACGATCGGCGACGGTTTCGTCCCAACGTGGCGAGCGACACGCCCCCGACCAGCTCGATCTGCGCGATGAAGACCGCCTTCCGCTTGAGGTGATGCGGAACTTTGCGCCGCCGGAGTTTACCGAAGACCTGGTGTGGCACGACTGGGTTCACGAGGGCTGCAAATCCTGGCACACGCTGCGCGACCGCGTGATCATTCTGCAGTCGTGGAACCACGGCCATTCGGACACCATCGAACAGGTCAGGGCGCTTCACGAGCTGGTCACCGAACGCTACTTTTACACCGATGTGCAGATCATCGCGCTGCATACGCCGGAAGATGCCGACGCGCTTCCGGACGAGTTGCCCTTTGATCTCGGTCATTACGGCTACACCGTGGTCGATCCCACCGGAGAATTTTCCGATGCCCTGGGCATCTACCGCGAGCCGGTCAACATTGTGGTCGACCGCAACGGGCGGGTCTCACAGGTCGCGCTCACCACGCGCGGTATTCAACAGGCCCTCGCCCGCCTGATTGACCAGTCATACGACTCGGAGCGCGTTCCCGATCCGTTTGACCCTTCCCGCGTGGCCACCAACGTGCGGTTCCCCCACTTCGTCGGAACGACCGGCCGGAGCACCGATGTTCGCGGCCAGCCGGCGCCGGAGATTACCGCCACCGATTGGGTCAACGGCGAACCGACGCTTGACGGACAGGTGGTCCTGCTTGAGTTCTGGCGCACCAGTTGTCCACACTGCATCAACGCCATTCCGCACCTGAACGATATCGCCCGCACGTTCGCCGACGATCTGGTCGTCGTCGGCCTGAGCAGCGAATCGCCCCAGGCTTTTGAGCAGGGGATGAGTCGCCACAATCTTTCGCTGGCGCGGTTTCAGTATTACGTTGCTCTGGACGCCCGGCGCCGAACGATGAACAACATCGGCGTCAGCGGCGTGCCGCACGCCATCGTCATCTGCAGCCGGGGGACCGTGCGTTGGCAGGGGCATCCCGCCTCCCTCCAGACGGATACGGTTCGGCAGATCATCGATGCCGATCGAGCGGTCCGCATGGCCGGCTCGCGCGAGCGCTGGACCAAGGGCTGATTCACGTGGCACGTCCCGGTTTGATGCCATCAGCATGATGCCATCGGCGTGATGCTATAGAATGGCGTCATGAAGGGAAGCAAACCCATCGTCTCGCATCGCGATCCGCACCCGCGGGTCGCGTTACTTCTGCGCCTCGCGGTCCTCCTCGGTCTGGCGGGCCTTCCGTTCACTGGGGGATGCGCCAGCGTCTCGCCGCCACCCCTCGAACCCGCGCCGCCGATCGCGGCGGAGGACCGGACGATCCTGGAAAGTGATGCCCGCACCCGGCCCATCGTCGCCGTCGAAAGCGGTCAACAACTCCAGTGGATCGATCTGCTCCGCGCGATCGCCTGGGCCGATGTCGTCATTCTCGGCGAGCGTCACGATGATGGCGTGGCCCACGAAGTTCAGCGGCTGATCGTCAAGGATGTTCTCGAAACCTGGCCGCGCTCCGCCCTCGCCATGGAGATGTTCGAACGCGATGAGCAGGTGCTGGTCGATGACTATCTCGACGATGTGATCGATCGTGAGACGCTCATGCGGCTGACGTTTTCCGCGAACTGGGGCGGCAAAGATCGCTGGATGGACTGGTACCAGCCGATCGTCGATGAAGCGAAGGATCGCGGCGCGCGGGTCATCGCGGCCAACGCGCCGCGCCGGTACGTGCGCATGGCGCGCACCCACGGCTACGATGCCCTGCGCGCGATTCCTCGCGAACGAAGACGATTCTTCGATCTCCCGCGCCGCCTGCCCGAAGGGACCTACCGCGAGCGCTTCTGGGACGTCATGTCCCATGCGCATCCCACATCCGACGAAGAGCAGGCTGCGGCCGATGCGCGCATCGAATCGATCTTCCGCAGTCAACTGGTCTGGGATGCCACCATGGCGCGATCGATCCTGAGCGCGGGCCCGAGCCGGCGCGCCAAGGTTGTCCATCTCGTCGGACAGTTTCACAGTGACTTTGACGGCGGGCTGATCATCGAACTGCGCCGGCATCGCCCGAACCTGCGCATTCTCAATATCAGTCTTCAGGCGGCGGATGCGATTGAACGGCGTGAAGAAGACCGCGGCCGGGCCGACATCGTCATCTATACCGGTGCCATCGAACGCGCCGCTCCGGTCGTTGATGAAGATGACCGCAGCGATGCCCACGACGACCACCCGGATGACCCATCGCACTGAAGAAAATCGCGCCGCGCGCAACCCGGATTCGTTGCAAAATCATCGTGATCCGCTAGTCTCAGCAGGACCATGACTTTCACCGACCAGACGCACGACCC
>SKZB01000242.1 GCA_007127615.1 Phycisphaerales bacterium
CGACACTCCGGCGCCCTTTCTCGGCTCTCTCGCCCGCGCGCCTCCCCTCCCTCCGGCCACCCCGCCGACCCAAACCCCAAACCCCGACAGACAATTACAGAAACAAAGTTGCACTACTGCACGACTCAATATCGTGTGTGTTTCCTCCGTCGCTTCGTCCCTCCGTCGCTTCGTCGCTTCGCCCCTTCGCCCCTCACAACTTCATTCCTCTACAATCGGCCGGACAGGAAAGGGTGTCGAAGCGGGGCGATCGCAGAACGATCATTTCATTGACAGGAGACGTCGCAATGGGTTCTTGGACGATTCGGATGATCGGGTGTCTGGCGGCGCTTCTTTTCGCGGGGGCGTTGTTGGCCTCGGAGGGCGAGCGCATGCCGCTGCTCGGCCGAATGACCGGGATGCTCGACCCGGCGCCCGCCGCGACGACGGCCCCCCTGGCCCGCCCCGAGCCGGTGATCTTGTTCCGGGGCGTGCGGGTGTTCGACGGGCGCTCCGATGCGCTCACCGGGCGGCGGGATGTACTGGTGCGCGACGGGGTGATCGAAAAGATCAGCGAGCGGGCGATCGAGCCCGACGGGCCGGATGGCGGGGTGCTGGTCATCGAAGGGGGCGATCGCGTGCTGATGCCCGGCCTGATCGACGCGCACTGGCACAGCATGATCGCCGCGACGCCGATGCTGGTTCTGATGTCGGAGGATGAAGGGTACATGCATCTGGCCGCGGCGCACGAGGCGGGACGGACGCTGATGCGCGGGTTCACCACGGTTCGGGACGCGGGCGGGCCGGCGTTCGCGCTCAAACGGGCGATCGACGAAGGGCTGGCCGTGGGGCCGCGGATCTTTCCCTCGGGAGCGATGGTGTCGCAGACGGGCGGGCACGGCGACTTCCGGATGCGGCACGAGGTGCCCCGTTCGGGCGGCCCGGCCTACACCGAGCGGATCGGCATGGCGATGATTGCGGACAGCCCGGATGAGGTACGCCGCGCGGTGCGTGAGCAGTTGATGCTCGGCGCGTCACAGATCAAGTTGATGGCGGGGGGCGGGGTCTCATCGATCTACGACCCGCTGGACGTCACGCAGTACACCGTGCCCGAGCTGCGGGCGGCGGTGGAGGCGGCGGAGAACTGGGGGACCTACGTGTCGGTGCACGCGTACACCGTCCGGTCGGTGCGGCAGGCGATTGAAGCCGGGGTGCGGTGCATCGAGCACGGGCAGTTGCTCGATGAGGAGACGGTGCGGATGATGGCGGAGAAGGACGTGTGGTGGTCGCTCCAGCCGTTTCTGGACGACGAGGATGCGAACCCCAAGACCGGCGAACAGCGTCTGAAGCAGATCGAGGTCAGCAAGGGAACGGATGCCGCGTACGAACTCGCCCGGAAGTACGGGGTGCGCACGGCGTTCGGGACGGATGTGATGTTCTCCAGCGCGGGTGCCGCCGCCCAGGGACGCAAGCTCGCGAAGCTCGAGCGGTGGTACCGCCCCGTCGAGGTGCTGCGGATGGCCACGGCGGGCAACGCGGAGCTGCTGGCGCTCTCCGGCGAGCGCAACCCCTACCCGGGCAAGCTGGGCGTGGTGGAAGAGGGCGCGTTGGCGGACCTGATCCTGGTGGACGGCGACCCGCTGAGCGATCTGTCGCTGATCGCAGATCCGGAGGCCAACTTCGTGGTGATCATGAAGGGCGGCGTGGTGTACAAGCACGCGCTGGATTGAACGGCGCAGGCATCAGCGTGCCGGCGGCCGGAAGAAGATCGCGCCCCCTTGACGATTCTGTGAGGACGCGCGAACTTCAACGCGCGGCATCATCATCTTCTTCGTCGATGCGCCACTCGGCCGGGTCCGTGAGAAATCGGCCATCGTCATCCATGGGAAGGGGGCGGTCGCGGGGAATGAGCAGGACTTCCTCGATCCGGCGCAGGAACCGGACTTCCAGCAGGTCCCCGCCGTGCTCGTCGACTTCCAGCAGGATCGGGTCGAGCTCGCCCACCACGAACGGCGCCGTCAGGTACGCCCGGTAGTGCTGCTCGGGGGTGAGCTGCCGGTCCCCCGCTGCGGTGGCCAGATGAGATTGCGGGCGTTCGGGATCGTTTATGCCTTCATCCACGCCCCACGGCAAGCCGCCGGCGAACCATCCGATGAGAAAGAGGAGAATCGCCGCGGCCCAACCCGAAAGCGCGAACCACGGTCGCCTCGGCGCCGGGGCCGCCGGCGTGAGTCCGGTATCGCCGCGCTGCCCCGGGTCAGACGCCGGCAGCTCGACCGCGTTCAGATCGGCCAGCGCTCGCCCCACCCCGTCGCGCAGCCGCGCCTGATCACACTGGCGGACGCCCAGCTCACGCCACCATCGACCGTCATCGGCGGCCAACCGCTCGAAGTGATCGGCATCGCGGGCATCCGCCTCGCCGTCAATCAACCGCGACATCAGACGATCCGGCTCGGCGGTGGCGGCGGGTTGATCCTGTGATCCGGTGGGTGGCAGGTTTTCTTCGTGCATCGGTGTGTGCCCTGGGCGCTTCCGGCGGCGGGTCGCGGCGTGGGGATGTGACGATTGGGCGCGACGGCAGGAAACTGAAAGTGAGAGGTGAAGTGAGCGGTTCCAGAATTTCCTTTGAACGGCTGGACTGGATTAATCCTGACGGATTGACGTGGAATCGCAAGACGCGCTTGCGGAACGGGAACGGGCGCGGGAATCGGAATCATCGGCGGCCGATGAAGGGTGTGGGTTCGCGACGACCTCGGAGGCATCGGGCGTGCGGGAAGCTGGCACTCGGGAGGGGTTGTCCCTTGGGTCGGCTTCGGCTTCGACTTCTTCCCGCAGAATGCGCCGCGCGCGGGCCAGCCGCGTTTCGATCGTGGTGACGGGAAGTCCGAGCAGCTCACTGATCTGCTGATAGCTCATGGACTGCACGCAGCGAAGCAGCAGCGGCTCGCGGTACTCCGGCGGGAGGCCCAGCGCGCGGTTCAGCATGTGCTTGACCGTATCGCGGCGCGCGATGACCTCGTCCTGCGCTTCATCGCGGGCGCAGGGCTGAAGGGACGTGGCGGCGGCGTGGCCGTTCATCTGAGATTCGCTCTCGTAATCGAGCGAGAGCGTCTTTCTGAGCTGTCGGGCCGCGCCGCGGCAGACGTTCAGGATGATCTGGCGCAGCCACGGCCGAAATGCCGCGGCATCGCGAAGCGTGTCGATCTTGTCCACCAGTTTGAGCGCCACATCCTGCATGAGATCCTCGACATCCACCGCACGCGGACGATGGGCCAGGACGATCGTGGCGATCCACCGGCGGTGGGTTCGCCACAACGCCTGCTGAGCCCGCCGGTCGCCCCGACGGGCTCGCTCCACCAGGTCTCTATTCGCACCCTGCGTCGGGGTCATCATCACCTCATGATTCGCGGACTCGCCCGAACCGTCTGGAAAGTCTGCTTCATTTTTGGGATTCTTCTCCACACGACACGATTCGCACGCGATCATGTCGGGTTCCCGCGGCCCGGGTCGGATTCGTCTCCGGCCTCGATTCCGGCCGCTTTTACGCCGCCGGGTCGGAACGCCCGTTCGTTCACCGGTTCGTCTTTCCGCCCGCTCTCTCCTCTGAGTCTGCTTTCATGCCGCCGCACGCCTCCTCATCCGATCCCGCGTCCATGAGTCTTGGCGACCATCTGGATGAGCTGCGGCGCCGAGTGTTCTACGCGATCGCCGCCCCGCTGCCGATCAGCATCGTTGCGTTTTTCTTCAGCGCGCAGTTGATCGATCTTCTGCTGCGCCCGCTCTACCGCGCGCTGGAGTCCAACGACCTGCCCGTTCAGGTGCAGGTGCTCAGCCCGCCCGAGTTCCTTCTCACGCAGCTCAAGCTCAGCATCATCGTGGCGATCATCATCTCCGGCCCGTGGATTCTCTGGCAGGCATGGCTGTTCATCGGCCCGGGGCTGTACCGGCACGAGCGGCGGTTCGTCTACTTCCTGATTCCGGGCAGCGCGGTGTTGACCACCGCCGGCGTGCTGCTGTTCTACTTCGTCATGCTCCCGCTGGTGCTGCAGGTGCTCATCATGTTCGGCAGCTCGCTGCGCGAACCGGTGGACTCCGTTCGAGTCGACGCCGGCCCCACCGGCATCGTGGAGGAGATGGTCGAAGCATCCGACAAAGGACACGCGCAGATCCGCATTGTGACCGAAACGCCGGTGCAGGCCGAAGCGGGAGACGTCTGGCTCAAGATGCCGGAGAACGTGCTGCACCTGGCGGTGCCTTCGGCCACGGGCGGCGAGGACGCGCTGGACATTCTGCGGCTGCCGATGGGCGCCGCTTCGCGCGTCGCGCAACAGTTTCGGTTGAGTGAAACCATCGGCTTCATACTGATGTTTCTGCTCGCCATCTCGATCGCCTTCCAGTTGCCGCTCGTGATTCTGCTCCTCGGCTGGCTCGGGTTGGTGACCGTGCCGTGGTTGCGCGCCAATCGACGGTACGCCCTTTTCCTGTTCGCGATCGTCTCGATGTTCACGACTCCGGCGGATCTGGTCTCGATGATCCTCATGCTGATCCCGCTGTACGGGCTGTATGAACTGGGCATTCTGCTGCTGGTTTTCGCGCCGGCCTCGCGGGTGGCGGCGGGGCGCGTTCTGTTCCGCCGCGGCGCGTCGGGTGAACCGGGTCCGGGAACCTCCGCCGGCACTTCCGATAGCCCGGATGACGTTTCCCAGACGGAACAACCCTTCCGTCCGCCGGATGAACACCACGGTGGAGGAAACGACGACGCCGACTCTTCCGATGACCGGAGCGGGCGATCGTGATCAGTCGATTCCGGTCCAGGCCAGGTCATGCCGGCCGGAGCGCGCTCGCCCGTCGAAAGCGGAGGCGGCGGTTTATGGGTGCGCTCCATCTGATTCCCGGACCTCGGTCAAAGCATGTGACCGCGACCGACATCCACATGATGCGGCGCGCGCTCGCGCTCGCCGACGAAGCGGCCCGGAACGACGAGGTCCCGGTCGGAGCCGTGGTATACCGGGGCGAAGAGATCATCGCCGAGGCGGCCAATAACCGTGAATCTCAACACGATCCGGTCGGCCACGCCGAACTGATCGCCATTCGCCAGGCCGGCATCGCGCTGGGCAAATGGCGCCTCAACGACTGCTCGCTCGCGGTGACCCTCGAACCCTGCCCGATGTGTGCCGGGGCGCTCGTGAACGCGCGCGTGGGACGACTCATTTACGGGACCACCGATCCCAAGGCCGGGGCCTGCGAGACGCTCTACCGCATTACGTCCGATCATCGACTCAATCATGAAGTCGAAGTGGTCGGCGGGGTGCTGGCCGAGCCGTGCCGGGATCAGCTTCGTTCGTTCTTCCGTCGTCGACGGGAAGAGAACAAACGTCGCCAGCGCTGAGTCGCGCCGGCGGCAGAAGCTCCTTCGTCCGAGTATGAACGCGAAGAATCGCGCCGATTCGCCCCCGGAGCCGGCGAAAAGCTGCCCAACTTAACCAATCCTCGAACCCGGAGCGCCGGACGACGGAAGTTCTTGTCACTTCTGGCTTTCCGTCCAATTGCGGTCACACTTTAAGTGCAGCCGCACCCCGGATCGCTGCGTATGGATACGTGTATATCCGCACGTGGGCACGGGAACGGCCGCACGCCTCCCGCCCGGTAGAAAACCGGTCGGTCCGACAACTGAAGACTGAGAAGAGAGGGAAGAACATGATGTTCGTTCAACACCATCGTGCTGCGCGATCGTGGCGCGCCAGCCTAACCGCCTGTCTCGCGGCCACCGCAACGCTGATCGCCATGAGCCAGACCGGACCACGCTCCGCGCTGGCGATAGCGGATTCACTCAGCCAGCGCCCGGCCGGGGTGGCGACCTTCACCACCGCCCGCTTCAACAGCGAGCACGGCGAGGTTTTCAGCGGAACGTTCGGCAACAGTGTTGTTCTCGACTCGCTGACCATCGGCGAATCCACCTTCCGCGCGACGATGAACGAAATGATCGAAGTCTCATCCGTGCGCGTTCGGATCGATCGTGAGGGGAACGGTCAGTACGAACTGCTGAGCGATGAGCAGCTGGCCTCCGGCGACGCACCGGTCAGCTTCGCCTTCGGGCGTCAGGTCGATCACGGAAAGTACCGAACCGCGCTCGATGTCATGCGGGGCCGTGATCTGGCGCGCCTGCTGATGAGCGATGGCAGCGCGAACGTCCAGGTCGATGTGCTGCTCGCCACGGAGATTCTGGACGACCGACCCGGTTCGGAGGACAACTCGCCCGAAGCGATTCTCGTCGGCAGCTTCAACGGCCGGGGCGCGCGCGTCGGCGCGATCATCGGCGGCAGCGTCGATCGTCCGATCCTCGCGCAGAGTCCGTTTGAAATCAACTCCGACTGGCTCGCCTACGGCGAAAGCGGCGTGAACATCGTTCTGGACGGATTCGACGCCCCGATTCCGATCAGCATCGTCGGAATGGATCTCTTCGGCGCGCTCGGCGTGAAGGCCAATCAGTCCGCGATCGGTTTTCGTCTGGAGATTCCGGCCGGATCACCCGCATTCTTCAACCTCATGGGAACCGCGCACGCCCCGCAGCAGGTTGCGGGCCGCGCCGGCATGGAAGCCTCGGAGCAGGATGATTTCGAACTCGAGTTTGCCGGTTCCTTCGGCGGCGGTGGATACGGTGGAGGCGGTGGTGGAGCGCTCGGCAGCGCGCCGCTGCGCGGGATCGCCGGCCTCGGCAACGGCGGCTTTCGTGGCGGCGGCGGCGGCGGTGGGGGTGGACGCGGCGGCGTTCCGTTGACGGATCTCCTCCCGCCCAATGGCGAAAATGGAAATGGTGAGACCGGTTCCGGCGGCAACAACGGGAACGGTGGCGGCCATGGCGGCGGCGGCGGTTCGACGGCCACCCCGCCCGTCGTTCCCGCTCCCGGCACCATCGCCGTCCTTCTGATGGCCGGCGTCTTCGGCGGGCGACGTCGCCGTCAATAGAAATCGTTCGCACGCTTGTCTTCCCAAGCCGCGGATGCCGCGAACGCCGGACGGCCGTAGGATGTCCGAATGTCATCGAGCGACGCGATCCGGCTGGTCTGCTTTGATCTCGGCGGGGTGATCGTGCGCATCTGCCGCTCGTGGGAAGAGGGGTGCCGCGCCGCCGGCCTCGACGTGCGCGAATTGTCCCTCACCGACGAGTTGCGCCTTGCCCGGCGGGACCTTCTGCACGCGTACGAAGTCGGCGCCATCGACCGCGCGGGCTACGGCCGGCGGCACAGCGAGCTCGTCGACGGGCTCTATGCGCCGGAAGAAGTTCTCGCCATCGAACGGGCGTGGCTGCTCGGTGAGTACGACGGTGTGGACCGGTTGATCGACCATCTGCACGCCCGGGCGGTGCCGACCGCTGCGTTATCCAACACCAACGAAGGCCATTGGTCCCAGATGGACCACCGCTACCCGACGGTCAACCGGCTGCAGCGCCGCCTGGCCTCACATCTTCTGGGGATGCGCAAGCCGAACCGGGAGATTTTCGAGACGGCGGAAGCGCACTTCGGCGTGCCGGGCCGCGCGATTCTCTACTTCGACGATCTCGATGACAATGTCCGCGCCGCGGCCGCGGCCGGCTGGCGGGCGCGCCGGATCGACCACCAACGGCAAACCGCGCCCCAGATCGAGCGTGGCCTGCGCGACCATGGCCTCATCTGAGAAAGCTGCGCGGCAGGATGAAACCCCGCCGGTCGTCACCGCGATTCGCGGGTATCGTGCCCGCATGGCAAACATACTCATCGTCGGCCCGCATCCGGATGATCAGGAACTCGGCATGGGCGGCACGATCGCCCGACTCG
>SKZB01000369.1 GCA_007127615.1 Phycisphaerales bacterium
CGCCACTCCCGCGCTTCGCCGGAATCGATCGCGCGCCGCAATGCTTCCCGTTTCGTGCTGAGCCGCAGCGACAAAGCGTCGATCACCGTGCTCGGTTCATCGGCGTTCATCACCGGCCCGATCTGCTCGAGCGCTTCGGCAAACCGGCCCTCCGCGCGGTTCAACCGGCCGGCAAACATGCGCCATGAGTTGACCGAGTCCAGGTGTCCGTAACGTTCGAACATCAGCGCGAGCGTGTCCCGCAGCGCCTCCCCGGCAGCATCATGCTCACGATTGCGATAGGCCTGCGCGGCGAGCGTGGCGGCCCGTTGTACGGAGTCCTCCGCTTCCCGCGCGCGGGGAAAATCGCGGGCCACGCGGAAGTGCGCGCGGGACGCTTCGAGCAGATCTTCCTGCAACCTCTTCACGCGGGCCAGGCCGCGCAGCGCGAGGATCGTCTCCGCTTCGGCAAGATCATCACGCGCGAGAACGTTTTCAAAGAGTTCGGCCGCATCGTCAAGCCTGGCCTCATCCCGCCCCAGCGCGTCGGCCTGTGCGATGACGACCAGCGCGGGCATCGCGGTGACATCCGCGCCCGGATCGATCTGCTGCCGGATGCGCGCAAACACCAGTTGCCGCACCGCCGCCGCATCCTCCTCCGAAGCGCGGTCGATAATCGACAGATACCGGTTGAACGCCCGCTCATTCCACCGCTCCGCGCTTCGCCCGGCCGCTCGATCGGCCGCGCGGCGGGCAAGCTGCGCGTGCTGATCGGCGAGCAGCAGTTCGCCGAATCGGCCCAGCGGCTCGGCGCGGTCCGCCAGCTCTTCCAGCATCCGCACCGCTTCACCGGGTTGACGGCGGTGCGCTTCGGCCCGCACAACGCCCAGGGACGCCACGAATCGGTGCAAGGCGCCCGCCGCCTCACGATCGCGCACTTCACGAAAATGCGCGTCCGCCGCGTCGACATAATCGAGCTCAAGAAGCGCGAACCCGGCGTGCAGAACCGCCTGGTCGCGCAAAGCTCCTTCCAGTCGCGGCAACATCGTTTCCAGCGTTTCCGCGGCGAGCTGCATCCGGCGCACCCGTTGGTCATCGCCCGGCCCGAAACCGAGTTGGCCGTGCCAGAACGCGCCGGCACCGACGAGAAACGGCCCGCGACGATCCCGCTCGGCGTGCGCCAGCGCCTGGCGCTTCCGCCGCAGATCGCGACTGCCGGCAAAGTCCGGGTGCGCTTCGAGTTCGAGAATGGCGTTCTGCACCGCCCGTTCGGCGGCCCGGGCGGCGTCGAACAGCGAAGAAGCCGTGGCCGCGACCTCCTCCCGGACCCGCGGGTCGGGCACGCCGAGCAG
Organism: Phycisphaerales bacterium; assembly: GCA_007127615.1. Lineage (GTDB taxonomy): Bacteria > Planctomycetota > Phycisphaerae > Phycisphaerales > SM1A02 > SKZB01. The sequence goes on from SKZB01000369.1 coordinate 1,332, forward strand.
AACCATCCAGTTCATGCCGCTCCGGGTCAGCTCATCGAAATAGATGGCGGCGGCGCGGTCGGCCTCCGCTCGTGCTGATTCGATGATCTCATCCACCTCGTCGTCCACGAACGCCTCCCCCGACGCGATCGATGGAAGAAAGATCAAACCGGCCAGGAGCATCCCGGCCCGCCGCACGACGGCTCCCCGTTGATTCTGGTGTGAGGTCATGATCCGGTTCCCCCTTCGCTGAAGGTGATGTTGGTGTAGCGCGCCCGCGCGGCGGCATTGAATGCCCCCATCACATGTTCCCAGCGCGTCTGCGGAGCGGGATCGATGATGATGGGATGGTCCGGCATAAAGAGACCCGTACCGGTTCCCGGCGCCCGCTGACGCTGCTCGAGAAACTGAAACAGATCATCGAACGATGCCGGCCGCGGGAACGGCTCGTCGAGTGAGAGGCGGTACGTCCCGCGCTGCGCGCCGGTGCTGAAGACGCGAATGCGCAGCGGTGTTTCATCGAGCTGGAACGGATCCGCCTCCACCGCGGCGCCGCGCTCGGGCAGGTCGAGTCGATAGACCTCCTCTCCCATCCGAAAATTCGTGGCGACGAGAAAGTACACGAGCAACAGAAAGACGACGTCGATCATCGCGGTGGCGTTGAGCGACATTCGCGGTCGCAGCCGGCCACGCTTCGCCCGCCGGGACACGTGATGGATGATCTCCTGCCGGCCGGACGCCGGACGGGGGGCGGCATCGCGGCTCATGGTGGTCCCCCTCCCCCGCGATCGTCGCGCATGATGGCCAGGTTCACCCGCGCCAACGCCTCGTCGCGACCCGAACGCCGCGCGGCTCGTGAAACCGCCCGCATGACCGGCGCGATCGCACGGTACTCGGTGCGGTAGTCGGCGCGAAGGGTCACGTGCAGTTCGGGGTTCGCGCGGTACAACTCGGCGAGTCGTTCGATCACCGCTTCCTGGCCCGCTTCGTCCGGCGCGAAACTGCGGGTGCCGAGCCGGTACGCCTGCGCGCCGCCATCGGGATCGGGCATGATGTTGACCACCGCCCGGGGTTCATCGCCGACCTTCATCGAGGCGGGATCTTCCGGTTGCGGCAGGGCGAGATCGACGCGCTCGATATCCACGATGCGGGAGACGAGCACAAAGAAAATGATCAGAAGAAACGTCACGTCGATCATCGGTGTGAGATTCGACTCGACCGCGGCGTTGCCTCGTTTGAAGACCTGACTCATGGACTGATTCCTGCGCCGGGCGGGGTGGTCAACGTTCGGATCATGACTCCTTGCGGGCGCTGCCGCCCTGAGCCGTGCGGGCTCGGAACTGGTTGAGAATCTCCTCCGCGTTCAGTGTGGCCTCCGTGGTCAGTTCATCCACTTTGTTGCGGATGATGGCGTAGCCGGCGAGCGCGGGAATGGCGACGACGAGCCCCCAGAAGGTGGTGGTCAGCGCGGTGGAGATGCCGCCGGCGAGTTGCACCGGATCGGGGTCGCCCCCCGCCGCGACGATCGCCTGGAAGGCCAGGATCATGCCGTAGACGGTGCCGAACAGGCCGATCATCGGGCTGACCTGGCCGATGATGTTGAGGTACTCGATCTGCCTGAGTCGGCGGGTGGTCAGTTCATCGGAGATCTGTTCGAGACTCCGGATGACGGCGGAGAAGCCGTGGTTGGCTTCGAGCAGCGCGCCGTGCATCACGCGGCTGAAGAAGCTGGGCTCCTGCTTCGCCAGTTCAATGGCCTCCCGGTACTTGCCGCCGGAAAGAAGGGCGCGAATCTCCTCGACCACGCCGGGCGGGGCGATGCTCTTGCGCTGGTTGGTCATCGCCATCATGCCGATGAGACCGATCGACACCGCGGAGAGCGCGAGCAGGAACCAGATGATCATGCTGCCGAGCACTTCCACGGAGCGCTCGCCGGCCGGGCCGACCCGGCGCGAGATGAAAAAGGCCGACGCGAGGCTGTCGCCTTCGGCCGCGGAAGGTGCCGTCGGCGCCGCGGCCGGGGCGGGCGCATCATTCTGCGCCTGCACGAGGTTCGCCCCCATGGCGCCGAGCGCGAGGAGCAGGGCCGTCATCGTCATCCACCAGAATCGTTTGGGCATGAGTCGTCCTCCGTAGCGTGCGGCCAACAAATGGTTCAGTGCGGCCGGGAAAAAACCGTCAGCGAAGCTTACGGGCTGGCCAGGCCGAGTTCCGCGCGGGAGACGAAGCGATACCCCCGCGGCCCGCCGTGAATATCCGCGATGACCCTGAGCGTATCCAGCGGATCGGGATCGAGAAACTGAATGCAATTGATCTGCGTCCGCCGCTGTCCGGTGCCGCGGTGCACGGGGTTGAGTTCATCGATCCGCTTGAGCAGATCGGCCTGATCGACCTCGTACACCCCCGCGCCGGTGATGTTCACGCTGAGAACGAACACCACATCGGGATTGAGCTGGAGCGCTGCTTCCAGAGCGCTGATCGGATTCGACCGTCCGCGCGGAATGATATTGTCATCGATCCAATTCAGCGCGCGGCGTTTTTCCGCCTCCGTCGCGGTGGCGAGCCGGCGCGGTGGAGGTACGGCAATCGCTTCGTCACGCTGGAAGAACACGATTCCGAACCGCTGTTCATCACTCAACTGATCGAGCGACCGCGTCAGTTCACGCAGCACGATCTGCAGGTACGCGATCATCGGCCCCGACGCGTCGATCACATACACGATCTCCCGCGCGTTCGTCGTCGAGACGCCCATGAACCGGGCGGCGTCCTCCTGCGGCTCGGGCGCAAAGTCGCGCTCGGCCGGCGCGACGTCCAGAGCGCCGAGCAGATCGAGGGATTCAAGATCCACCAGATCAACCTCATCCGGCCGGTCGGTTTCGACCGGCGGAACGTCCAGGTCGGGCGTGATCGCGTCATCGGCGGGCGATTCCGCCGCATCGGTGACCACGACGGGGTCGTAGGTCAATTCATCGAAATCCGCCACGACGAGCGTCGGTTCTTCATCGCCGGTCAACATGACCACGGTCCAGGTGATGAGAAAGCCGAGCAGAATCAGACCGGCGTGCAGAGCGAGCGACAGGAGCCAAGGCACGGCGGTCTTGGCGGCGCGCTCGGCGACGCTTTCGGCGCCGAGGGCGGCCAGACGTTCGCGCGTTCCCGTGTCCCCCTCCGCCGACGACGGCGGGAAAGCTTCCGTTTCATTCGGCTTCGTCTTCGGCTCCATGCGCGGACTCCGCCACGATCGAGAAGGTCACATCAATCGTCCTCGGCGTCATCGCCGGAACGCGACCTGCCGGTCGCGAAGAGCGCGCGATCCATGCTCAACGGCCCCGGCCCGGTCAGAAAGATTCCGAAGGCAAGGACGAACAGTCCCGCCTGACTGTACAACGTATTAAAGGCGCCGATATTCTCCGCGAAGGTGAATGGATCCATCGTGTGGACCTGATTGACGCCCATCGAGACCAGATAGAACGCCACTCCCATCGCGATCGCCATACCGAGCCCCCAGATGCGGCTGAAGAGGCCGACCAGCAGCAGGGCGCCGCCGACCAGTTCCGTGAAAGCAGCAATCCGCGCCATCCAGACGGGGTAAGGCCAGCCCGCGGAATCGACCAGCAGCGTGATATTGTGCATACTCGCGGCGCGGTAATCGCCCGGAACGAGGGGAGCGGCCGCGGTTGGCTCGGGTTCGACCGTTCCGGGCTCCGGGTCCCGGTCGTTCGGGAGATCGACGGGTTCGTCGGCGGGGACGGGCGTCGCGCCGGGGGCGGGACGCGTCGGGCGATCGGACGGTGCGCCGCCGCGGCGTTCATCATCATTCATCACCCCGAATGACGCCAGCCGAACGGGCGATCGTGCGTCACGTTGGCCCATCGGGGTCAGGTCGACCGGCGTGAGCGGCACCCCCAGCTCGTGCAGCCGCTGGGCCTGTTCATGGTCGAAGGTATGTTCCTTGAAGACCTTATTGGCTCCGACGGACAGAAAAGCCGCGCAGAGGACCAGACGGGCCAGTGTGGGGACGATGACGGTGGCAGCAAACTGGCTGAAAGAGTTCATGAGCGCAATCTCCCGAACGGCGGTACGGAATGACACCACGAGGATTCGCGGTTGTCCGTCGGTCACGGAACGGTCATAATCCTACCTCATTCCCGCGGGCGTGGCGGAATTGGCAGACGCGCTGGATTTAGGTTCCAGTGGGGTAATACCCGTGGAGGTTCGAGTCCTCTCGCCCGCATTCGGCGGCCCTACCCGCCCCGGTCGGTTGCGGCGGCCCGCCGCCGGCCCGCCGCCAGCGCTCCCGTCGCACGTACCACCCCACAGATTGAGTTTTTTCCGGACGCTTTGCGGAACAGGGCGTGCCGTCACTGCGAAACCCATCTCGGTCCGAGTGGACATTCCCTGGTTCACTCGGTTCGCGAGACCTTCGTTTCCGGAAAGTGTCCCCGTCGCACGAGCAGAGCTGGTTGGGCGTGCCGCGCTCTGGCGACGGGGTTTTTTTGCGCCGTCCGGATCGCCGGGGTGGCCGGCGCACCATGCTGAGCGGCCCACAATCAAAGCGCCCGGAAGGCAGCGCGGTATTCAAGCCGGGCGGAGGCGATTCCGATACGATTGTCACCGCCATGACCGCCCATTCGTCAACGCCCGCTTCGTCGACTTCACGCCCCTGGTCCCCGGTTTCCTGGCGCGATTTTCCCGCGGCGCAGCAGCCGAAGTATCCCGATCCGGAGATGGTCGAAGCGGTGATCGGCCAACTGGCATCCCTCCCGCCGCTGGTGACGAGCTGGGAAATCGAGTCGTTGAAGCACCAGCTCGCCGAAGCGGCAGAAGGCGAACGATTCGTTCTGCAGGGCGGCGACTGCGCCGAGCGGTTCGATGAATGCGAAGCCTCGGCGATCGCGAGCAAGCTGAAGATTCTTCTGCAGATGTCGCTCGTGCTGGTACACGGAACGCACAAGCGCGTGATCCGTGTCGGCCGCTTCGGCGGACAGTACGCCAAGCCGCGCTCGAGCGATCTGGAGACGCGCGACGGCATGACGCTGCCGAGTTACCGGGGCGACATCGTCAACGGCATCGCCTTCACCGAAGCGGCCCGCACCCCCGATCCGGTGCGCATGCTGCGCGGCTACGAACGATCGGCCCTGACGATCAATTTCATCCGCTCCCTGATCGACGGCGGGTTCGCGGATCTGCACCATCCGGAATACTGGGACCTGGAGTTCGTACGACATTCGCCGCAGGCCGCGGAGTACCAGAAGATCGTCGAGTCGATCGGCCAGTCGCTGCGCTTCATGGAGACGCTCGCGGGCGTGCAGGTCGGGCAGATGAGGCGGGTCGACTTCTATACCTCGCACGAGGGCCTGCTCCTGCCGTACGAACAGGCGCAGACCCGGCAGGTTCCTCACCGCAGGGGGTATTACAATCTCTCGACGCACTTCCCGTGGCTCGGCATGCGCACCTGTCCGCTCGACAGCGCGCACGTAGACTACTTCCGCGGCATCTCCAATCCGATCGCCGTCAAAATAGGACCGGACATCACCGTCGACTGGCTGACCGGCCTGCTCAACGTCCTTCATCCGGACAACGAACCGGGACGCATGACGATCATCACGCGTTTCGGCGCGCACCAGATCGCGACCTGCCTTCCCCCGCTGATCGATGCGGTGGAAAGAACGGGCAAAAGGGTGCTGTGGATCTGCGATCCGATGCACGGCAACACGGAAATGACGGCCAGCGGACTCAAGACGCGCAAGTTTGAGCACATTCTCGTCGAACTCGAACAGGCCTTCGAGATTCACCGCATGAAGGGCACCTACCTCGGCGGGGTGCATGTTGAATTAACCGGTGACGACGTCACCGAATGCACCGGCGGGGCGCGCGGACTCAACGAAGAAGATCTGCAGCGCGCCTACCGCACGCAGGTCGATCCGCGTCTCAACTACGAGCAGTCGCTGGAGATGGCGATGATCATCGCCCGCCGCGTGGCCGCATCCGAAGCGGCGCGTTGAGTATTCCCACAGGGCCATATGCAGAAGATTTATCTCATCCGGCATGCCAAGGCGAAGAACCGCGAGAAATGGACGGGCGACGACCGCGCTCGCCCGCTCCGGATGCGCGGGCGGCGTCAATCGCTCGCGATGGCGGCATTCTTTGAATCCATCCCTCTGGTGTCGCTGCGCACCTCGCCCGCGCGACGCTGCGTACAGACGCTCGAACCGCTGGCCGAGCGTTCGGGCCTGCCGCTCAATGTGGATGAATCGATCATGGAAGGCCGGCCGATTGAACTGCCGGAAGAACCCGGCGAACATGTGATCTGCGCGCACGGCGACAACATTCCGGATCTGCTCGATTCACTGGAGATCCCGTTCGATCAATGCCAGACGGGCTCGATCTGGATTCTCACGCGCGATGAGAACGGCTTCGTTCTCGACGCCGAGTACACGCGCCCGGCGTGAGGCGCCC
>SKZB01000451.1 GCA_007127615.1 Phycisphaerales bacterium
AGGGTGACGAACCGGGCGGCGAAGATGATGAGCAGGACCACCACGGTGGCGAAGACCTGCAACGCCGTGGCGGGCGTGAGGCCGGTGAAATCCGCGATGGGTTGAGCCAGTTCCTGCATAAACGTTCATTGGTCGCCTGCGAAAATCAGAATGGCCAGCGCACGCACACCGTCATTGTAGCGGTGCGGATGTGTTCCTTATCGGTCAACTGAGCGGAGAACGTCGACGGAACAGGCAAAATCAACGATCGGCTGATTCAGCCGCCGGGCATTCGAAAGGTGCCGCCCGCATAGGACTTCTGATACGCCGCGAGGATATCCTTCTGGCGAACGTAGCCGAGCAGGCGGGTGGTTGTCTCCCCGCTTTCGACGACCGCGATCTTATCGATCTCACTGTCGAGCAGATGCTCCATCGCGCGGAAGAGACTGTCGCCCGGTTCGAGTGTCGGCACATGCGTGTTCACCAGATCGCCCACGACGAGCAGGGGCTTGGCATCGGCGAGCTCTTCGATGTAGTTCGTATCCTTGATGCTGAAGGCGCCGACAAACTGATCATCAGCATCCTGAACGAGAAAATCGGTTTCGTGAAGTTCCGCCGCGCGGTGTTCAACGAAGGGGTAGGGATCGGTCGTCTTGACGATGGCCTCGCGGGCATACTGATCGAGAAACGCCTGGCGCAGCGAAATGTTGGCCAGCGTATTGGGATTCATATCCCAGAGGTGCGCCTGGCTGGCGAACTTGTTGAGCACCTGATTGCGGTAAATGGAACTGCCGCGTGAGAAGATCAGCGAAATGGCCGCAACCGCCATGAGGGGCGGCAGGAGCTGGTATCCGCCGGTGAGTTCACTGACCATGATGATCGATGCGATCGGCGCGCTGGCGACCCCCGCGAATACGGAGGCCATGCCGACGACGACGAACGGCGCGATACTGGGTACGAGTTCCGGGAAGAAGTGATTGCTGACGGTGCCGACCACGCCGCCGAGCATCGCGCCGATGAAGAGCGAGGGGCCGAACACGCCGCCGGATCCGCCCGACTGCACCGTAAAGGAAGTGGCGATGATTTTGAGGACGGCGAGGATGAAGAACAGGCGCGTGGCTTCCGCCCAGTTGTCGCCGAACTCCCCGTTCATCGCCTGCTGGATGTAGCCGAGACTGGCGCCGGTGACCTGCGGGTAGAAGAAACCGATGGCGCCGACCAGCAGCCCGCCGATCGCGGGCATGCAGTACCGGGGGACGGGGATCCTGGAGAAGACATGATCCTTCATGCCGTGGAAGAATCGAACGTAAAGATAGCCCATGCCGGAGCAGAGAAAACCGAGCACGATATAGAAGATGAGCTGCGCCGGATTATGGAACGGCTCGAGCTCGATGGCGAAGATATGGTGGAACCCCATGACCGAGCAGAACACGGTGTACGCCATGACCGACGAGATGAGACAGGGGATGAGCGCATCGGTTTCAAAGTCTTCCTTGTAGAGCACTTCGATGGCGGTGAACGTCCCGCCGAGCGGCGCGCGGAAGATCGCGCCGAGTCCGCCGGCCGTTCCGGCCAGCAGCAGGGTGCGCCGGGCGCGGGCGCCGACCTTGAGCCACTTGCCGAAGATCGCGCCGATACTCGCCCCGATCTGCGCGACCGGTCCTTCCTTGCCCGCGCTGCCGCCGGACGCGAGCGTAAAAATGGTGGCAATGGACTTCACGACCGCCACGCGCCGGCGCATGATCCCGCCGTGATTATGAAAGGAATCCAGAAACCCTTCGGTGCCGGTCCCCTCCGCCTCGGGGGCGAACATGTAGACGAGCCAGCCGGCAATCAGCCCACCGACGGCCGGCATGAGAAAGAAAACCCAGCGGCGCGGTTCGCCGACCGTTTCGCCGAAGTACGATTCCCCCGAACCCGGCTGCGGCACGGCGATCTGAACGATCCAGCCGTAGGTCAGATGTGAGGCCCCCGCAAGACACCAATAGAACGCTAACGCCCCCACGCCCGTCAAGGCGCCGATGAAAAGCGAATAGACGTAGATTCGCTTGGTGTCGACCCGAGTGAATGAATTGAGGAAGGTTCGGTAGAGCCGACGAATCATTGGCGACTTTCGCTCGAATTCGATTGATGCCCGGAACCGGGATCTTGCGTTCCAACCGGGATTCTGAGTTTCAATCGTACCAAAGTCGCACCTGATGGCTTACCATAGCCGACCGATTTTTACCTTAACCGACTGGCGGTCAACGCCTTTCCCCGAAGCCCCTTTGATGAACCACGATCGATTGAAACCCGTGAAGAACCGAACACCAGCGGCCGGCCTCGGCCCGGGGCCGGTGGGTTCGTTGATCGCCGGGGGGGCGGTGCTGGCACTGGGGGCGATCATCGGCTGCACCTCAACGATCCGGACGACCGATCCGCCCCGCACCGCGACGGAGCAGTTTCTGCTCTCCAAGGCGGCGTCCCGGGCGGTCGAGCAGCTCAACGTCGATGCCCTGCACAGCCGGATCGTCTACGTCGATGATGAGTACTTCGCCGCGGCGGAAGCCAAGTTCGTCCTCGGTGAGCTTCGCGCGAAGATGCTCGATGCGGGCATCCAACTGGTGCGCGAGCGCGAGCAGGCGCAGATCATCCTCGAAGTGCGCGGCGGCGGCGTCGGGATCGACCGGTCGGACTTCCTCGTGGGTATCCCTTCGATCATCGTTCAGGCCGGCGGGGACACCTCCTCCACCCAGACGCCCCTGGCCACGCCCGAGCTTGCGCTGCTCAAGAACATCAACCAGATCGGCGTGGCGAGCGTGGCGTTTGTCGCCTACTGGGCCGACTCCGGTGAGATCGTCGACAGCTCCGGTCCGTACATCGGCCGCACCATGCGCGACGACTGGTGGATCTTCGGCTTCGGGCCGCGCACCGTCGGCAACATTCCCACCACCGACCCGACGGACGAGTAATCCCATGCGACGCTGGCTCGTTCGAGGATTGATCTTCCTGCTGATCGTGCTCGCGCTCGGCGCGGTGGCCGCGCACCTCGTGCTGCGCAGCGATCTGCCCCGGCGGATCGTACTCGACATTCTGCAGCAGGAAACCGGCCTGAGAATCGATGCCGCTGCGCTCGAAACCGGCTGGCGTGGTGAGACAACGGTGCGGGGACTGACGATTGCCCTGCCGCTCCAGACGGATCCGTTCATCGAGGTGCCGGAGGTGCGCGTCCGCCATACGGCCCTGGTGCCGCTGCTGTTGACGCGCTCGATCGTGCTGGAGGAACTCCGGATCACCGAGCCGGCGGTCGCGCTCCGCACCGACGCCGGGGGGCAGTGGAACGTCGTGGAAGCGGCGGAGCGCATCACCCAGACCCAGGCGCAGCGCAGACCTGACAACGGCGGGGCGATGCCCGAATTGCCGCGGCTGCGCATTCACGATGCGGCGGTCGACGTTCAGGCCCCGGACGGCCGGATGATCCGGTACGAACCGTTGATTGTGCGCGGCGATCCGCTCGGCGCGTTCGCGTGGGCGTTTGAGATGACACTGGAGCCGCAGGTTCTCGTCTCCGGCCAGCTCTCCCCCAGCGCATCGTGGTCCCACCAGATCGCGTTTGATCTGGAACAGGTGCGCGAACTGATCCTGCCCTGGCTGCCCGATGCGCCGGAAGAAATCCGACTCTCCGGTCGCTGGCAGGGGCAGATTCGTGACGAGGTGCTCGACGGGCGGCTGGAGCTGGATGAGCTGCGGGCGACGCCACTCACCGCGCGGGGGGTTCTCGAGGTGGCCGTGGTCGGCTTCGATGTTCGCCTCCGCCCCTCCCCACTGATTGCGACGGTCGATGAGACGCCCTTCGAGTTCGTGCGGTTGACCGGCGGCCGCTTGCGGGCGGATACCGGGAGAATCGTCGCCGAACGACTGGTCGCGGAGATTGATGACGTGCGGGCGCAGATCGACGGGGAGTGGAAATATCCGGAAGAGACCGGCCACGTGTTGGTCGAATGGACCAGCGATGGTTCGGTCTGGGAGGTGGAGCAGGCGGGGCGGTTGTCCGGTTCCCTCAGCCGGACCGCGCTGGGGCGGTACGATGCCCGGGCCAGCGTCGAGGTGAGCGGGCGGAGCGAGCCGCATGACTTTGCCGGCGAGGTTGACATCCACGCGTCGGGCGATCACTGGAAACAGATGCGCGGCGAGGTGCTGATCGATCGGTTGCAGCTCCGGGAGCCCCGCGGATCGGTCGAGGTGCGGGATGCCGCGGCGCAACTGCGCGTGCGCTGGCCGGAAGTTCGCCTCCACGACCTGAAGCTGCCCGGTGCCCCCGGCGCCGAGCGCGAGCCGCGACCGGCCCGCGCCTCCGCGCAGATCAATCTGGCGACGAACGACTGGTCGGCCGAGATCCGCGCGGCCGACTGGTCCCCGCCCGGAACCTGGGAGGGCCGCGAGCTTCCGGCGGTCGACCTCGCGCTGAGGGCTTCGGGGGATTTTCAAGTCGCCGAGGTTCGCGACCTGCGCCTGCGCACGGATGAGATCGAGCTGACCGGCGGCGGGGAAGTGGATCTGCGCTCCTTCGAACTCAAGTGGCAGTCGCACGTTCGGCTCGCGCCGATCGAGCTTCCCGATGAGATGCAGCTCGGCGAAGTGGTCACGCAGGTCAGCCTCGAGGGGACGGTCTATCCGCTGCACCTGTTTCTGTCCGGCTCGATCGCGGCGGATTACGTAGAGTACCAGGGAGAGTTTTTCCGTGATCTGGCGCTGCAGTACGAAGGCGAAGTGAGCACGGAAGAAATCGGCTTCAAGCTGGAAGAGTTTGTCCTCTTCGGCGGCATGTGGAACGCCAGCGGGTCGCTCGATCCGGAGGCGCTCATCGCCCGCGTTGATCTGCGGGGGGAGGACGCGCTGATCGAGCGCATCGCGGAGGTCGTCGATCTGCCGGTGGAGGTGAGCGGCCGAGTGAGCGCCGGGCTCACCGGTACCGTTCCGCTGCGGAGCCCGCTCGACAGCGACCTGACCGGAGGGTGGACCCTGGCGGATTTCACCGGGGGTGGGCTTGAAGGGATTCACGGTGAGGGGATGGCCCACCTTCACGAGCAGACGCTCGAACTCTACGACATGAAACTGCACGACCGGGAAGGTCTGCTCACCGGCAGCGCGGTGATGGATCTGAACCGTCCCGATCAACTGCGCGCCGCCATCGTGCTGCGCGACTGGCCGTGGGCCATCGACGCGCTGGAGATGGGGGCCGCGGTGCACGGCGGGGCGACGGTGGAGATCGATCTGGACGGCTTTGATCTTTTCGGAGAGGTGGATCTGGAAATCGATCTGAGTTACCGGGACGAGCCGATCGGCCGGGTTGATCTGCAATCGGATCTCGACGGCCGTCAGCTCTTGATCGGGAAACTGCGGGCGAGCGGGCTTGAGGGGGAGGTGATCGGGACCGGAGAACTCTGGCTGGATCCGGAGCGGTGGACCGAGAGTCGTCTGGCGATCGCGTGGAGCGAACTGGACCTGGCCGCGCTCGGCCGATTCGCCGAAGTGTTCGAACCGCTGCGGGGCACGAGCTCCGGTTCGATGATCGTGGAACGCGATGAGTCGCCGCGGGCTCACGAGCCGATGCGCGTTCTCGTTGAAGGCACCATCGACAACGGCAGCATCCGGGAAATTTCGATCGGACGGAAGGGTCTTGAGCGCGGTCTGACGCCGGAGCGTCACGATCAGGAGTCCTCACGCCTCGGCCGGGAAATCGAAGACGACCGGGAACCGGGCGGGATTGAGCGGCCGGATTCGCCGGCCGACCTTGAAGCGGAGCTGCATTTCAGTCCGCAGCGCATCGTGCTTGACCGGGCGGTTCTGCAGGCGGTGGACGGGGAGATTCGACTCCGCGGCCGCGTGAGCCGGCACGACGGTATGCCCTACGTGCACCTCATTCTCCAATTGCACAATCTTGACCTCGAACAACTGGTGCACGCGGCAGAGCTCACCACCGACCCCACGCCCGGGCGGGTGAGCGGAACCGCCTCGCTCGGCGGATATCTCGCTGAGAATCCCCGACTCTTCGGCCGAAGCCGGATGGAGCTGTCGCAGTCGGATCTGATCGCGCTGCCGGGTTTCGCGCAGGTCTTCAGCGCGCTGCGGCTCGATATCGGCACGATTGATCCGAGCGGCGTCGGCGTGGCCGAGCTGCGCCTGGAGGGCAACGCGCTGGAGATTTACCGGATCACCTACTTCAACCGCGGCACCGACATCATCGCGCGGCTGCGGGTCGAGGACATCGCCCGCGGCGATCAGAGTGAGATCACCGGACTGGCCATCGGCGCGGTGCGCCCGCTGGCCGGCGTCAGCCTTCCGTTCCTCGATCTGCTCGATCGCCTCATCGACGCCGCGCAGCGGGATACCGCCTCGGTGCGCATTCGGGGGACGGTGCGTGAACCGCAGACCGAAGTCGTCCCGCTGCGGGAACTCATGGGCGCGGTCGAGCGTCTGATCCGGGGCGAGGTGGATTGATCTCGGTCGCCAGCCGTGTGGTGGCGCGGATGGGCGGGGTGCCCATTGACGCTCAGCACGCTTCCCGGGAAAGTGTTGGACGGTGAAACGACCGGCAGCGACGATTCCGGAGCGAGCCGATGCGACCGTGGTCGACGAGCCACGCTGCCCGCGCTGCGGGTACCAGCAGCGCGGCATCATCGAAGCGTGGCGCGAACACTGCCCGTTGGAAGGCGTCTGCACCGAGTGCGGACTGGTGTTCGAGTGGCGCAACGTACTCATTCCGTCGCTCGATCCGCCGCCCTGGTGCATCGAGTACGGGAGGTGGAAGAAAGTCCCGTGGAGAGTCGCGCGCACCATCGGGCTGACCTTCCGGCCGTGGAAGTTCTGGTCCGGTCTGCAGATGCACCATCCCATCCGTCCCGGGCGGCTGCTGCTCTATCCCGTGGGTCTCGCGCTGTTCTGCTACCTGTTGATCGCAATCGCAACCGGTCTCGGGATGGTGCTCGCCATGGTTGACTCTGCGCAGAGTGGTTTCACCGTTCGGTTTCCGCAAGCCCTGTATGCCGTGTTACACGCCGTCGTGCTGCCGTTCAGCGATCACGCTTACGACTTTCTCTCTCCCCCTCAGGGGAGGTGGTTTACCGGAGAATCCGCGGCGGACATCTCGCATGAACTCCTGTCTTCCGGGCCTCTCTGGATCACGATCTTCGCATGCGCACATTTCTTGGCGGCCGCCGGTTTTGCTCTTCTTCCGCTGTCGCGACGAAAGGCCAAGGTGCGCTGGGCGCACATTGGGCGCGCGGCGGTGTACGGTCTGGGGCTCATTCCGGTTGCCATCTTCTTCTTCCTGCTGATCGGCCTCCTCGCGCTTGCGGGCGACCTGACGATCGTCAGTGTGAGCCATTTGTGGTACGGCTGGCGCGGTCCGACCGGGTTCGCGCATCTGAGTGGGTTCTGTATCCTGTTTCTGCTGCATGTGGTGTGGTGGTCCTTCGCCACAAGCCGGTACATGAAGATGCCGCACGGATGGGGCGTCGGATTGTCCGTGATGGTGATTTCGTTGTTGACGCTGCTCTTGATCTACCTGATGTATTTCAACTACCTGATGCCGACCTGAACGTGATCAAGGCTCGGGGGGGGGCGAGGGGCGAGGTGAGCAGATCAGCGCCTCACGCACCCGCGAGACAAAGTGTTCGCCGCGCTCTTCGTAGTGCGCAAACTGATCCCAGCTCGCGCAGCCGGGGCTGAGCAGCAGCACGTCACCCGCATTCATGCGTTTCATCGCCCGTTCCACGGCGCAGTCCAGCGTG
>SKZB01000501.1 GCA_007127615.1 Phycisphaerales bacterium
AGTTGGACAGATCCGTCGCGAGGATGCTGATGTCCCAGTCACTGCGATTGCTCAGAGAGTCACACGCATTGATGGCCATTGAGTACGGCTCACAACCGGTGGAGCATCCCGCGGACCAGATACGGATCGCCCGGCCCGGCAGGGTCGTGTTTCCGCGCGCCAGCGGAGTGTAGAACTCACGCTCGAGGTAATCGAAGTGCGCCTGATCGCGGAAGAAACTCGTGACGTTGGTTGAGAGCAGATCGAAGAACACGAGCATGTCCTCTTCACTGCCATTGTCTTCCAGATAGTGCAGGTACGCATCAACACTTTCGTAGCCGGATTTGCGCAGAAACGACGCCAGACGGCTCGACACCAGCGAGATTTTCTTCTCCGTGAGATGCAGCCCCCAACGGTCGCGGGCCAGCCGGGCAATCTGACTGAATTGATTCGGGGAGAGATTCATCGGCCTGTTCTTCACTGAGTGTCATGTGCGCACCGCGCCCTGTTCACATCGGTCATCCCGATGCGCCAGATCACGCAAGTTCCGACGAACTCGCGCAACATCAGGGGAACAACTGAGACGGCGGCATGGAGACACGGATAACGGAGTGACGGAGTGCGGGCGGAAGGAATGGGCACTGATCCGAACAAAAAAGACACGGCCGCCGGATGAACCGACGACCGTGTTCTCACCCCCATCCACCCCAAGGGTCAATCGAACAACTCACGCTGTGCGTCCCGTGCATGCGCCGGGCGTCCGAACGAATCCGTTTCGCTCAGAACGACGCGAGGACTTCATCATCATCGAGTGGAATCGTGTGCGACTTGGTGGTACCGTTGCCGCTCGGCGCTCCCGCGCCAACCGGCTGGGGCTTTGACGCGGGTTTGGTCTTTGCCGCCGGTGACGGCGACGGCTTCGGGCTGGGGGCAGGCGCCCGCGACGCCGGCGCACCGCCGCCGGTCTTCGACGGCCGCGACACGCTCGAGTTCGAATGCCCGCTCACCTTGAACTGGCCTACGATCTCACGCAATGCCGTCACCTGCGAGGATGTCTCCTCCGCGCCGGAGGCGAGTTCTTCGGCGTTGCCCGCATTCTGCTGGGTCACCTTGTCCAACTCGCTCACGCCCGTGTTGATCTGGCTGATGCCCGAGGACTGTTCACCGCTCGCCGAGGCGATCTCACCCAGCAGCGTGTCCACCTTGTTCGTGCTCGTCACGATGTCGCTCAGAACCGTCGCCACACGCTCGGCGATCTGGACACCTTCCTCGCACTTCGTGCCGGATTCCTCGATCATCTGCGAAGTGTTCTTCGCCGCTTCCGCCGAACGCTGCGCCAGGTTCCGAACCTCTTCCGCGACCACCGCGAAGCCCTTGCCCGCCTCACCGGCGCGAGCCGCTTCAACCGCCGCGTTGAGCGCGAGCAGATTCGTCTGGAACGCGATCTCGTCGATGACTTTGATGATCTTTGCCATCTCCTCGCTCGAGTTCTTGATCTCGTTCATCGACTCGCTCATCCGCTCCATTTCCTTCTGACCGCGGTCGACCGCCTTGCTCGATTCATCCGAGAGACCGTTCGCCTGACGGGCGTTCTCCGCGTTCTGCTGCGTCATCGCCGACATCTGCTCGATCGATGAACTGATCTCTTCAAGACTCGACGCCTGCTCGGAGGCGCCCTCGGCAAGCGACTGGCCCGCGGAAGCGATCTGAGTCGATCCGGAATCGATCTGAACGATTCCCTCAACGATCTGAATGATGGCCCCCTCAATCTTCTCGATAAACTGATTGAACCAGCCACCAAGTTGACCAATTTCATCGTTGCTGTTGACCTGTATTCGTTGCGTGAGATCGCCTTCTCCTTGCGCGATATCCTTGACCCTTTCGATGAGCAGGGCCACGGGCTTACCGAACATCGCTCGCAACAGCACAAAGAAGATGACGATGCCTCCGACGACCAGCGGTACCGTCCACATCAGGCCTCCAACCATAAAGCTCGCGACCTGCGTATCGACCTCCGCCATGGGCATGATCAGATGGTACGCGCCGTGCATTCGTCCCTCGGCCCATCCCTCCATGGGAAATCCAAGGATATCGAGACCATCAGGGTTACTCGGGCCGGGATTACCGTGGCATGACAGACAGTCCGATCCGATTCGAATTCCGCGCATGTAGTGCAGCGCGTTGGTTTCGCGATCCACCTTCGCGATCCACTCCTGATTTTCGCTGCGCCAGGCGGCACTGAGCTCTCGAAGGAGTTTCTCTTCGAATGAACCGGGGGCGGGCGAGTTCTCCTTGTTTCTTGCGTCGAACGCCGTGACCCGGAAGTTCGCGCCTTCGCGTTCGGCGGCGCGCGCGGCCGATTCCCACCCGACAATGATCGGAAGCGTACTGAACAGCACCGAGTCACGGTAACTTCCGCCCCGCTCACGAACGCGTTCAAGATCTTCAAGCAGATAGGCTTGATCAAACGCGTTTCGCTCAAGCATCGCCGAGGCGTGATTCTTCGCCTCATCCGCAACCGCAGTAAACGCTGCGGCCTCTTCGATCATCGCGTTCTCGGCACTGTTGCGGTAGCCGCCAATGAAGATGACATAGTTGACTGCGACAATGATCGCAATAATCGCGAACGTGAACAGAAGTATTCGCAGACTCAGACTGGTCGATTTGATTGCTGCCCACATTGGCTGATTCTCCTGATTGATTCGATCGTGGTTCTTCGTGCATCGGACCCGCAGTTCACACTGGTGATCACTGCATGATCCTGGTGGTTCCGTACCGTGTTCCTGCCTCCGCGGCAGTGTTGACTCGGGCCATCCAGCGGATTTCTTGTCCCGTACGCGACCGTTCCTGAATTCACAACGCTTCCATAGACATCGAATTCTGCAGCTTGCTCAAGGTTGATATGACTCCTGTATTCATGTCAGCCCTCGCACTTTTCGGCGACCGCACGTCCTTCGACGGGGCCTTCGCACCAAGGCCGATCAGGACGAGGAGGCATCGGTCCCCTTGGAAGTTCCAAAAAGTTTCTCCGCCTCCGCGGAAGTGACGATCTCATCGATGTTCAGCAGAACGACGACCTTTTCGCGCACCTTGCCGATGCCGGTGATGTAATCGAGCGGCACGGAGCAGCCGAAGCTCGGCGGCGGGTCGATCTGATTGCCCGCAATGTCGAGAACCTCACGCACCGAATCGACAATGATGCCGATTTCGAAGTGCTGATCGGAGGATTCGTTTCCAACCTCGACCACGATCACGCAGGTCTGCTCGGTGTACTCCACGGAGTCCAGCCCGAACTTCGCCCGCAGCTCAATCACGGGAATGATCTTGCCACGG
The DNA here is from genome assembly GCA_007127615.1 of Phycisphaerales bacterium. GTDB lineage: Bacteria > Planctomycetota > Phycisphaerae > Phycisphaerales > SM1A02 > SKZB01. The sequence continues at coordinate 3,313 of SKZB01000501.1, forward strand.
AGATTGATGACCCCTTTCACGTAGTCGGGGGTCTGCGGCAAGGGCGTGATGTCGATCAGACCGATGATTTCGCGCACGGAGAGAATCCCGAGCGCGTACTCTTCTTCGCCGAGAAAAAACGACAGATACTTGGCGGTCTGCGTCGCCGTGTTCGCCTGATCATCCGGCGAGGGGGTCGTCTTGATGTCCTGCGTTTCAACTGCCATAACGAGCTCCTTGCAATTTGGTTCAGGCGGTTTCCGAGGTGGCTTGAGCGAAGAGGCCGCCAACATCGAGAATCAGAGCCACGCGTCCATCTCCTAGAATCGCGCCGCCGGAGACACCCCGAATTGACTCGATCCCCTCACCGAGATTCTTGATGACCACCTGCTGCTGGCCGATGATCTCGTCGACCATCAGCGCGCAACGTGTGTTGTTGCATTCCAGGATGAGCAGCAGCGCGTTGGCCGGATCGGTCTCACCTTCGTTCAGGCCGAGAATCCGGTTCAACCGGTAAACCGGCAGAATGGAACCGCGCACGTCGATCATCTCGCCGCGGCCGATGGTCGTCTTGATCTCTTTTTCATTCGGTCGGAAGCTGTGTTCGATGGAGAGCGTGGGAACGACGTAGCGTTGTTCGCCGACCCGGATGATCATGCCGTCGATGATCGCCATTGTCAGCGGCAGTCGCATCATGAAGACCGTGCCCTGGCCGAGCACGGATCGAATCTCGACCTTGCCGCGAAGCGACTCGATATTCCGGCGAACCACATCCATCCCGACCCCACGTCCGGAGATGTCCGTGACCTGATCCGCGGTCGAGAAGCCCGGCATGAAGATCATGTTGAAGACATCCGAATCGGACATGTCTTCCGGCTTGCGATCCTGCGGGAAGATGCCCTTGTCGATCGCCTTCTTCAGAATCTTCTCCCGATCAAGCCCGCGTCCGTCGTCTTCGATTTCAATAACGATGGAACCGCCGGAATGATACGCGCGCAGGGTCACGCTGCCTTCTTCCGGCTTGCCGACCTGAACCCGCTCCTCACCCGGCTCGATACCGTGATCACAGGCGTTGCGCACCATGTGGACCAGCGGATCAGCAATCTCCTCGACGACATTGCGGTCGAGTTCAACGTCATCGCCTTCGGTGCTGAATCGAATTTTCTTTCCGGCACGGTTCGAGACGTCACGGACCAACCGGGCCATCTTCTGGAACGTGCTGCGCACGCTGACCATGCGCAGCGACATGGAGACTTCCTGCAGATCGCGAATGATCTTCGTGGTGTGGGCGAGGTGCCGCTGCAGGCGTTCATTCTCTTCCGCATTCCGCTCGGCATCCTGGACCACCATTTGCTGAGCAATGACAAGCTCGCCGACCATGGTGACCAGATTGTCCATGCGACCGGTGCTGACCTTAACCGTCTGATCGGCTTTGCGCGACATCAGCTTGGCGCGGGTTCTTTCGGTCTTGTCTGAATCGGGCGCGGAAGTGGCCGACGTTTCGGCCATCAGATCCGTCCCGCTTCGGGGGGGGCCGTCTTCTTCTTCCTGCGCCCCGGGCGACGGTGCGGGTTCAGCCGTGTCACGGCGGACCGGCCCGACATCCTCGCCCTGACTCGCCGCTTCGAGCTGCCTTTTGAGTTGCTCAAATCGGCCTTGCTGCGGCGCCGGTCCGCCTTCAAGCAGACCGATGAACTGCGTGAGCATGTCGCAGGAGTTCAGAACGAGATCCAGGAGCGTTGAATTCAGTTGAATCTTGTCGTAACGCGCTGCATCCAGCAGGTACTCCGCGTTGTGCGCCAGTTCCACGATCGGCGTGAGACTCATGAATCCCGCGACGCCCTTGATCGTATGAAAGGCGCGGAACACCGTGTTGATCAGTTCCTTGTCTCCGAGATTATCTTCCAGCTCAAGCACGGCCTGTTCCGCGGAAGCGAGATGTTCCCTGGCTTCGCACATGAACTCCTGGAGGTTGTCATCCGCGGGAATGTCTTCCCCGAACGTCACCGGTGCGGCGCCATCCGATTCCGTCGCCTGATTCGGCGATGATGCGACTTCGGCAGTCGCGGATGCGGATGTATCGGCGGCGGAAACCACATCCGTTTCGCGGGTCGATGTATCGCCGGCCGAAACCGGAGGTTCCGAATCTGCGACCTGGTCCGGCGCGGTTGCTGCGGCCGGCTCCGCGCTTGAATCGGCAACCGACTTTGCAACCGGCTCGCCCTCCTTGACGCTTTGCAGCCGGGCGAGGAGGTTCCGGTGATCCGGAACGGCATCCTGGTTGCCTTCGCCGATCGCGCCCGCGTACTCCTTGAGCCAGTCGATCAGGGACAACACCTCATCCGCCGGAAATGCCTGCTCATTCATGATGCGTTCATCAATGAGCGACTCCGCTTCGTGGCAGAGTGACTGCGCATCGTGCAGAGAGAGCACGCCGCACTCGCCCTTGAGGGTGTGAATCGCCCGGCGAACCTCGGCGATCGGCTCGGCGGGGTCGCTTTCATCGTCCGCTTCGATCGTCAACACCGTCACTTCGAGATCGGACAGCGACATCTCGCAGTTGCTGACCCAGGCCTGCAGCATCTCGTCATCGCAGCTATCCGCCGTCGCCGGCGGGCTCTTCTCACCCGCCGCCGGTGTCATAACCGGTTCGTCCGGCTCTTCCGTCAGCAGTTTCTGGATCGACGCAATCTGCTGCTGCAGTTCGTTGAAGGTGTCATCCGGCGATTCGGTCTCGCGCATCACAATCCGGCCGACCAGTTCAATACTGGCGTGCACGACCGATTCGATGCGCGCGAACTCTGCTTCTTCAAGGACCCCCTGCAACTCTTCGAGCTTTCCCTGAACCGCGACGAGCCCGGTCAGATCCGATGGCTCGCTCATCACGGCCGCACGCGCGATATTTTCGATGATCTCCTTGGCAGACACAGTGGGCAGCTCACTCTTCGGTTGGAGAAACGATCAATCGGGAAGTGCGTCGTCGCCCTTCTCGATCGGACCGACGTCAGGTCGGCAGAATGAATGACCTGATCAACCGATGCTTGTCGAGTGCGCTTGAAACCAGTACTTCCCCTGAGATTCCCAAGCGGCGACCAGCGCGCCGCCAGTGCGCCACCAGCGCGCCGCCGGCGCACCACATCGCCACGATCACCTCCGTGAGTTGACCGGCGTTACGTCGGGCTACGACAGGCGGTTATGGCAACTGCGTTGCGGCTGCGATCTCCTGCGCGAGTCGCGGCTGACCTGAATCGATGCAGCAGCGGAGCGGTTGCACATCGCACAAGGGTGTCGCGCTCAACAGTATGATCGAACCAACCGGGTGACCATCCGCATCGAGGATCATTGTGGACGCAATCGATACGGTCTGATCGCTGATGGTCCACGGCCCCCCGTGAAACAGATCGGGAAATGGGGAATCCCAGATGCGAATCTCACCGACGCCCAGATAGTAGCTCGGCGAGAAGTCGCTCGCGTAAGGCTGGTTGTGGATCGCGGTACCCGCGGCGGCAAGTTGCATCGCACCCGAGCTTTGACAGCGACCCGTGATGACCACGGCCTCAGCGGTGAGATACTCGCGTATCGACTCGACATAGTGCTGGAGATAATCCCGGCCCCTGAGTTGGGCAAGCTCTTCTTCGACCCGGGCGAGTGCTTCGATCAGACGCGTCGCCTGATCTGACAAAGCGGCCGGGACAGACCCGTTTTCGGATGATGGGGATTCAAACTGCGATCGGTCGACCAGTCCGGCCTCGATGGCCAGATGGGTCAGTTCAACCCGATTTCGGGCGTGGAGCTTTCGCCCCAGGGCACCGCGGTGGGTCTCAACGGTCTTGATGCTGCGATGGAGCCGGTCGGCGATCTCGATCGAGGTCAGCCCCCGCGCGATGAGTTCCAGAACTTCCCGCTCACGTTTCGTAAGCGAATGAACAAGTTCGATTGCGCCACATGGCGCCGATTGATGCATTCCGGGCATCACCCACCACCCCTACAAGATTTCATGAAATCGACATACTGACATGGCATGTCGCTACCAAAGAGGAATATCGGAATCTGCGCGTTTCAACTTGAGTCGAATTATCCCGTTTGCAGTTTCGTTCCGCGGTCGAATCCTGGACTGACGTCCCGGAGCTCAGGGGATTCTCTGATTTGCCCGGCCCCGGACGATTCACCTCATTCTGTTTACCCAATCAACCGATCTTCGACGGGTCCGGATGGAGCCCAACGCACCGGATTTCTGTCGTCCCGTCCCGCCCATGAGGTCATTGTCGTGACGAGTCGGGACCACTGAATCCCCACTGAGTTCATACCCCACCAGGATCACACTGCCGCCATGGATGTCCGATACATCAATCCGTTCATCGAATCGACCCAGCGCGTCTTCAAGACGATGCTGGATCTCGATGTTTCCTTCA
>SKZB01000162.1 GCA_007127615.1 Phycisphaerales bacterium
CGCACCTCACCGGCACGTGCGCTCCGCGCTCGTTCAACAATGACATCGGCGTACCCCTGACCCTGCTCGGCGCTTCGCCCCGGGATCGCTACGTGCTGGTGGAGATCGGTACGAACGCGCCCGGTGAAATCGCCCGGCTCGCGCAGCTCGCCGAGCCGGATATTGCCGTCATCACAATGATCGGGCATTCGCATCTCGAAGGCCTCGGCTCCGTCGAGGCGGTCATTCGGGAAAAGGCCGCGATCCTGAATCATCTGCGCGAAGAGGGCTGGGCGATCGTCAACGCCGATTGTCCGCAGCTGCGCGGTTACCTCAAACCGGTGGAGAACACCGTCCTGTTCGGCGAGGCGGAGGATGGCGATCTGCGCCTGACCGATCGGGGGGAAGCGGACGGAGGGTGGTGGTTCCGGATCAACGACCGCACCCGGTTCCGGCTCGCGCTGCCCGGCCGGCACAACGCGGTCAATGCGCTGGCGGTGGTCGCGGTGGCGCGGCGGATGGGGCTCAACGAACCGCAGATCGATGAAGGCCTCAGCCGCGCGACGGCCGAAGAGATGCGCTTTGTGCGTCAGCGGGTCGGCGGAATCGATCTCTTCAACGATGCGTACAACGCAAACCCGGAGTCGATGGCCGCCGCGCTGGAAACGTTTGTCGAACTGACCGCCGACGCCGCGCGCCGGATCGTCGTACTGGGAGACATGCTGGAGCTGGGCGATCAGGCGCGGCAGCTTCACGCCGAGTTGGGCGAGCGGTTGATCAGACTGCACCGTCGCGCCCCGATCGCGCGGTTGATTCTGATCGGTTCGGCGATGCGCGCGGCGGCGGATGCGCTGGCCGAGGCGGGCCTGAGCGATCGGCTGGACTATCTCGATGCGTTGAACGAGCGGGCCACCAGACGAATTGCCGAGAGCTTTGAGCGTGGCGATGCGGTGCTGGTGAAGGGATCGCGCGGTATGGCGCTCGAGCGGATTGTCGACGAACGGGGCTCGTCCGGACGAAAGCAGACGAACGGCGGGGCGGTCCTGTCGACCGTGGGGGAGGCCCCGTCCGAAACGTAATCTTCGGGTGCGACGGATGGTTCATACGTGAGTCATGTTCTACAACCTGCTCCAAAGCGAAGATCTTCAGAACTGGCTCGTTGAGCACGGGCTCTATCCGCTCGTCATGGTCATGTATCAGTTGGAGTTCCGCGCTTTCTTCGCGGTGGTCGTCAGCTTTCTCTTCGTCCTGCTCTTCGGCCGCCCGACGATTCGATTTCTGCTTCGGCAGAAGATCGGCGACGCGCCGGAGTTCTACCACGCGGACCTGAACAAACTGATGAGCTCCAAGGCGGCCACGCCGACCATGGGCGGGGTGTTGATCTGCATCTCCATCCTGGCGACGGTGCTTCTGCTGGCGGACATGACCGAACGGTACGTTCACCTGGCGTTGATCGTGCTGCTATGGCTCGCGGTGGTCGGCGGCGCGGATGACTGGCTGAAGCTGACCTCGGCCCGCCGTAATCCCGGCGCGCGCGAGGGGCTGTACGCCTGGGAGAAACTGCTGTTTCAACTGGGGATCGGCGCGATCGCGGGGTTCTTCCTCTTTCGGCACGGGTTCGGGGACGAGGTCACGCGCGTGCTGAATCTGCCTTTCCAGCGCACCTACGTTCCCGGCACCGGCGGATTTGTGCTGGAAGAGAGCGTGCTTCTACTCGGCCTGCTTCCCTTTCTCATCATCTCGACGTTTCTGATCGCCGGAACCAGCAACGCGGTCAACCTGACCGACGGCATGGACGGATTGGCCGGGGGCATCATGGCGGTCGCGGCCTTCGGCATGATGGTGCTGTGCTTCGTGGCGGGCGATCCGCAGACGGCCCAGACGCTGATGTTTCCCCATGTCAGCGGCGGGCGCGAGCTCATGGTCGTCAGCGGCGCGATGGCCGGCGCCTGCCTCGGCTTCCTGTGGTTCAACTGCGCGCCGGCCCAGGTCTTCATGGGCGACACCGGTTCGTTGCCGCTCGGCGGTCTGCTCGCCTACATCGCCATCGCGATTCGGCAGGAGATTCTCCTGCTCATCATCGGCATCATTTTCTTCATGGAAATGGCCAGCGTCATTCTTCAGGTCGGCTACTTCAAGTTCACCGGCGGGCGAAGAATCTTCCGCTGCTCGCCGATCCACCACCACTTTCATCTCGGCGGCTGGTCCGAGCAGCAGGTGGTGACCCGGTTCTGGCTGCTGGCGGTGATCTTTACCATGCTCGCGCTGGTCTCCCTCAAGCTGCGCTGAGCAAGCGAATTCCGTTCAGCGCTGGAGCGCGATCGGCGGGCGTAAAGTTATCCCTCCAGCGCCTCCGATTCGATGCTCGCGCGCTCGCCCGCCAGTTTCTTCTCGACGTAGCGTTTCATCCACGCTTCGAAGGTCTTGCCCGCCGCGGTGTCCTTGCCGGTGAAGCGGACCGAGCAAATCGACGGGATCGGAACGGACGTGCGCGTGTCCTCATCCTTCGGGATCAGTCGGATCACCGGCGGATCGCTTTCCTTCAGGTCGAATGCGAAACCTTCCACGGTGCGCGGTTCGTCGCCGTCGCCGTCACATTCCATGGTGATGTCACCACGGTAGTCGACCGCGAGTTCGAGCGCCTTGCGCAGCGCGGTCGGGTCTTCGCGCGTAGCGGTGAGTCCCTGGTACGCTTCCTCGGCGGCGCGATCCTGCGCGGACTTGGTTTCCTGCGGCATGAGCTTGTCTTTCTACGCGGGTCGTGATCTTCAATGACGATGAGCGGAATCAGGGCGAGAACTCTCGGCCGGTTGCGGTGTCGAGAATGCGCCAACCGAACTTCTTCGCCAGTCGCAGGATGACCAGCCAGGCGATCTCGTCTTCCATGATCGAAAGGAGGATCTGGTTGACCGGATCGATACCGGGCGGGAACTCCAGTCGAATGCCCGGCCCGTAGAGGACATCGCCTTCGGGTACTTCCGGCGCGACGTTGCTGTTGGCCAGCTCGCGCACGATCTCCTCGCGCGTTCCCAGTTCGGGTAAACCGTCGCCGGGTCTTTCGGACCTGGCCAGAATGACGTACTGATTCGCCACGGGCGATGCAGGATAACAACTTCCCCGATGATTCGGTATTTCGATGGTTCGGTATTTCGGTGATTCGGGGAGCGGTCGGCGCGTCGGCGCCGGCACGCCGGTCCCCGTCGGATCGTGGCGTCCGGATCTCAGGTGCCGGCCGCTCGGAGCTCGTCCTGCTGCTCCAGCAGTTCCGCCAGAGTGTCCACCAATCGCTCCAGCGGGACGGGTTTGTAGAGGTAGGCGTGCACCCCGATTGATTGCGCGTAGGCCATATGTCGCTTGCCCTGATTGGCGGTCACCATCACGACCACCGGGGCCGCTTCGCTTTGAACGATCTTCTCCAGGACCAGAAATCCGGATCGGCGGGGAAGCATCATGTCCAGCACCACGGCGTCCGGGTTGAACTGGTGCCAGGCCGCAATGGCGGCGTTGCCGTCGGTGGCGCGTTCGGTCTCCGCACCCTCGGCCTGCATCGCCAGTTCCATGCTCGCCAGAATGTCCTCATCGTCGTCCACAATGAGCACGCGTCGTCCGTCAAGTCGTGTTGCATCCATCGGCGAGTCCTGTCTGCGGCGGTTGAACATGGATCAGTCACCCGGGATCCGGGGCGGCCATTGTACCCCATCCGGTCATCGGGCCCGGCCATCGGTGGGGCACGTTGAGGATTCCCGCCGGGAAAAGTACGATCACCGTATGTTCGAGGTTCCCGCACCACTCCAGTTTCCCCTGAAGGCCGCCGGCCGCGCGATCCTGCCCGGCCTGCTCGGTCTGCTCGTGATGATCAGCCCCCTGTCGGCGCAGCAGGATTTTACCCTCGCCGAAGATGACATCTGGGAGGCGGTCGACGAGGTCGATCCCGGATCGCCGGAAGGGCAACTGATCGAAGCACATCGCGCCCTGGCGGAACGGGACTATACGCGCGCGGAGAATCTGAGCACGCGGTGGCTCGATCGCCATCCGCGTCATCCGCTCCGGCCGGAGGCGTACCTGATCCGGGCCGATTCCAGGAAGTTCCGCGGCAATGAATACAAGGCCCTGTTCGACTATGAATACATCGCCCGGATGTTTCCGGGCAGCGATGCGTTCACCATCGCACTCGAACGAGAGTTTGAGATTGCGCGGCAGTACGCCCACGGCATGCGGCGGAAGCTCTGGGGCATGCGGATTGTCAACGCGGCGGATGAAGCTCAGGAACTGCTGATCCGGATTCAGGAACGTATGCCCGGGAGCCGACTGGCGGAACGCGCGGGTATGGAACTGGCGGACTTCTACTTCCGGCGCGGGGACATGACGCTCGCGGCCGAGGCGTACGATCTGTTCACGATCAATTACCCCAATTCCGAGCAGATCTCCAAGGCGCGGCGACGATTGATCTACGCTCATCTCGCCTCGTTCAAGGGGCCGGAGTACGACGCCGCCGGGCTGCACGAGGCCCGCATTCGACTGCAGGAGTTGAGGTCGGTCGAGCCGCGTACCGCGGAGATCGTCGGCGCCGATGCGCTGTTGATTCGTATTGACGAATCGGACGCCGCCAAGCTGCTGGAGAACGCCCGCTGGTACCGGCGGACGGGTGATCTCATCTCCGCCGAGCTCACGATCCGCCGGCTGGTCGAGCGGTATCCCACCAGTCGGGCCACCGCGCAGGCGATGGATCTCATCGACCGGATCAGGCCGAACCTCCCCGCGCGGACGCGCGAGCAGATGCCCGATTACGACCTCATCCGCGAAGGGAATCGCATTGCAAGGGAAGCGGCCGAACTCGATCTGGATGAAGACACTGATTCGGAGAATGGCACCTGATGCGCGACCGGCCCGGCAACGTGATGAAATCGCGCCCGCTCTCCGCCCTGGCGCTCTGGTTGGTCGTGCTCACCGCCGGCTGCGCCTCCGATCCCACCCGAGGATATTCGACGGAGTCGATCTACCGTACGGACGTCGCGACGGTCAGCGTTCCCATCTTCGAGAATGTCACCTTTCACCGCGAGGTGGAACTCGACCTGACCGAATCGATCGTCAAGGAAATCGAGCAACGAACGCCGTACAAAGTGACCACACAGCGTCGTGCCGACACGATTCTTTCCGGGACGATCCGGCGGGTCGAACTCGATCAGTTGACGCGATCGCGACAGACCGGCCTCGCCGAGGAGATGGTTCTCAGTGTCACCATCGACTTTGAGTGGCGCGATCTGCGGAACAATCAGTTGATCGTTCGGCGGGAATCCTTTACCTCCCACGGACTCTTCGTTCCGTCGAATCCGTCGGCGGAACCGATCGAACTCGGCCGTCTGGCCGCCGTACAGAAGCTGGCTCGCGACATCGTCAACGAAATGCAGGCCGAATGGTGAGCCGGGGGGAGGTGCGTGGCCGAAATCCTCTCTGATATCGCTCGATCAAAGTCGATGCGCTATGATGCACTGACCCGTTCCGGCCTTCGCGGCGGGCTCGCCGTTCCCCGGCCGGTCCCGGGCGCCTGATTCGAAAGATACTCCTCCGCATGCGATTCGATCTCTCCATTCACCAGCAGAACGAGAACAAGACGCCGAATCCGGGTTCCAACGGCCAGCCGCCCAAGGATCCGGATCGTTCCGGGAAGGAAGGCCCCGACGGGCAGCCGCCCGGCGGGCCACCGCCCGTCAAGTTCAACCGCAGCATCATGACCTGGGTCATGATCGTCGCGCTGATGATCCTCATCTTCGTGGTGTTCTCCGGCGATCGCCGCGGCACGGAAATCGAGACCTGGCAGGAGTTCGTCCGCTTCGTCGAACAGGATCAGATCAAGGACAGCCGGGTCGCGATCAAGAACGACCGCGTGGAAGCCGTCGTCAAGCCCGGCGCGGGCAGTTTGCCACCCTCCGAGACCGGTACGCCCGTGTGGGTCAAGATTGACGGCGACAGCCGGCACCTCTTCATCAGCGAACTGCGCGACCTCGGCGTCGCCTTCTCCGCGGACACCAAGAGCAATCCGTGGTTCATGATCCTGCTTTCCTTCGGGCCGATCGTACTGATCGTTCTGCTCATCTGGTTTCTGATCGCGCGATCGATGCGGTCCGCGGGCGGCGGCCCCGGCGGGATGCTCGGCAGTTTCGGCAAGTCCAAGCACCGCATCAGTTCGAAAGAGAACGTCAGCGTCACCTTCGGCGATGTTGCCGGCGTTGATGAAGCGAAGGACGAAGTCACCGAGATCGTTCAGTTCCTCAAGAACCCGAAGAAGTTCCAGCGTCTCGGCGGGCGCATCCCGCGCGGCGTGCTGCTCGTCGGACCTCCCGGCTGCGGCAAGACGTTGCTCGCCAAGGCGATCGCCGGCGAGGCCGAAGTGCCGTTCTTCTCCATCTCCGGTTCCGACTTCGTCGAGATGTTCGTCGGCGTCGGCGCCTCGCGCGTGCGCGACCTATTCAAGCAGGCCAAGGAAAATTCACCCTGCATCATCTTTCTCGATGAAATCGATGCCGTCGGCCGCCGGCGCGGCGGGGGGTTCTCTTCCGGCGGCCATGATGAGCGCGAGCAGACGCTGAACGCCATTCTCGTCGAAATGGACGGGTTCGAAGCGAGCGATCAGGTGATTGTGATTGCCGCCACGAACCGCTCCGACGTGCTCGACCCCGCGCTGACGCGGCCCGGTCGTTTCGACCGCAGTGTGGACGTCACCCTGCCTGACCTTCTCGGCCGCAAGCAGATTCTCTCCGTTCACGCCCGGAAGGTGAAGATGGCGGAGGATGTCGATCTGGAACGGATGGCCCGCGGTACGCCGATGTTCTCCGGTGCGGATCTCGCGGCGGTCATCAACGAAGCGGCCATCATCGCCACGCTCAGCAACAAGGACGCCGTCGAAATGGCGGACCTCGAGGAAGCGCGCGACAAGGTGCGCTTCGGCCGGGCGAGGAAGAGCCGGAAGATCGAAGAGCAGGAACGCATCGCCACCGCGTACCACGAAGCGGGGCACGCCATCGTCCAGGATCTGCTGCCGGATGCCGATCCGGTCCACAAGGTCACGATCATTCCGCGCGGCCGGTCGCTGGGAGCGACCATGTCGCTGCCCGAAAAGGACCGCTACGGCTACGGCCGTCGCTGGCTCGAGGCCACGCTGCGCGTCCTCTGCGGCGGGCGGATCGCCGAGCAGAAGAAGACCTCCGATGTCTCCTCCGGTGCCGCCATGGACATTCAGCAGGCCACCAAGATGGCGCGGCACATGATTCTCGAATGGGGGATGTCCGACCGCCTCGGTTTCGTGAACTACTCCGGCGACGAGTCACGGGAGTCGATGGTCGCGGAGAAGGGTTATTCCGAAGATACCGCCCGCATCATCGACGAGGAAATCAAGCGATTGATTGACGAAGCGTACAACGACGCCCGGCGCATGCTCGAAGAGAACTGGGACAAGGTCGTCGCGCTCTCCGAGGCGCTGCTCAAGTTCGAGACGCTGCAGGGTGAGGATGTCAAACGGATCATGCGCGGCGAGCGTTTGGACAAGCCGACGATCGCGGAACTTCTCGAAGCCGAATCCGGCAAGCCGAAATCACCGCCGAAGAAAAAGCCCGCCCGCGATGACCACGA
>SKZB01000355.1 GCA_007127615.1 Phycisphaerales bacterium
ACCGCCGCGGCGATCGAGGTGATGTTTGAAGGTGAACTGCCCCAGATCGTTGCCGAAGCGCTGCTCGCGGCGCGGCGACGCGGCGAGGAACTCGATAACGACTGATTCATCGCTTCGTGCCCGCCGTCGGCGCGCGCGTGGCGCACGCCTCGACGGCGCCGGCGGAGACGACGGCCAGCGGCGTGACGCGCTCGACCGTGCGCGGTCCGATGCCACTGACCCGCTGGAGCTCTTCCGGCGATCCGAACGCGCCGTTGATCTCACGATCCTGCACGATGCGCTCCGCCAGTCGCGGACCGATCCCGGGCAGCAGCATCAATTCCGATTCCGGCGCGCGGTTCAAATCGATGCTTCGTACGGGCAGCGTGGTGCGATCAATCGGCAAATGCGTATCGCGGGAGACGGGACGTTGCCACGCCATGAAAGCGATGACCACCGTCAAGATGAGCAGCACCGCCATGACCGGCGCGAAGATGCGCCTTCCGGATAGACCTCTGGTGTTCATTTCATCCCCGTGGCGTCGGTGCCGCAGGATCGACGCGGTTCGGCAGTTTGAGCGGACCGAGCGGCTTGCGCAGTCGACGCCTGACCCCGAGCAATCGTTGCAGCGCGGGCTTGGATCGGCCTTCATGATCGATCAATCCGCCGCACCTGGGGCTCGCCTGATCGTGATCAAAGAGTTCGCTCCAGATGACGGACTCGACGTACGGCTTGGACATCGCGAGGGCGAAGATCTGGCTCGCCCAGCGCCCCTGACGTTCCGGACTCCATGACTCATGCCAGCACCCCCCTTCCGGATCGACCTGATCGCTCGGCACCCCCATCGCGGTAATGAGAACCGCCATTTCCATCGTGGCGTACTGATCGAGCAGACTGCTGATTTGCATCAGATCGCGCGTCGCACGCCCGGATTCAGCTTCGCCGAGCAGCATCTGAACACCGATCGCGTCCAGACGCACGCCCTCCTGAATCAAACGTTCCGCAAACATGGCTGCGGCCACCCCCTCCCGCTGTTTCGCGCGGTACTCACTGAACGGCTCGGCGAGTTCGATCATCGTGCGCGCGCCTTTCCGTGATTGACGCACGAGAAGCGAGGCCATCCGGGTCAGGTCGATCATCTGTTCAACGGAAAACTCGAAGTTCTCGCGAACGTTCAGCCCGCACCCGAGATTCCAGAACGTGACCGACCCTTTGTAACGATGGACCACCCGTTCGATATGGTCGTACACCAGGTCGCGGCAGGTGTCGTAGTCGTGCTGCCAGACGTAGATCCACTCGGGAACCGCATTGGGAGAGAAATCGATCAGCGGCCCGGCCAGAATTGGTTTGCCCTGTTGCCGGGCCCATTGGACCCAGCGATCGAGCGGTTCCCAGTTGTACGCGCCTTCCCGGACCTCCAACTCGCGCCAATTCATCGGCAGCGCGAGCACATCGAACTCCTTCTCGACGATCGACCGCAATCCCGCGCCGTTGCGTCCGGGCCAGACGCGCACGCCGAGCGTGGCGGAGGAAGCGGGCTTGGTGGCGAATCGGCGGTGAAGGAGAATCTGCGCGTGGGCCAGTGCGAGGCGCTCCGTGGCATCGATGGCCGTTTCGAGTGACTGCCGCGCGATCCGGTCGGCTTCCGTCGGGTCGTCACACGTCACCGCGGCGGTGAATCTCTGGCGGGCCTCTTCCCACAGCTTCATGGCGGGATGCTGCGCGCTGAGGTCGAACATCTGCCATTCCTCACTCTTGGCGATGAACATCTTGATGCGGTGTCGGGCCAGCTCGACGGTCAGATTGTACGGCCCGCTCCGTTCGGGCAGCAGGCATGTCTGGAGCATCAGTCGCCCCATCCCCCCGGCGTCGTACTGGAGGCACAATCCCGCGGGTCGGCCGCCCCGTTTTTCACAGAGAATTCTCCCCCGCTTGAAACGGACGCGACCGGTCACGGGCAGTTCATCGCGGCCGACCAGATGGGCGTTCACCAGCGGCCACTCGCGTGCCGGGCCGTTCTCATCGAAGACTTCAAACTGCAACATGCGAGTGATCGGTCAAATGCGGCGGACCGGGCGAAGTCTCAGCCGGGTCAGGATCAGAAAAACGGGCGACCTCCGGGATTGAACGGGACGATTCACCCTTCGTTCCGGTTCATTGTGGCGGGATTTCACGTTCACGCAAGTATTGCGGCAACATCCGCTTGCCGCGACCCTTACCGCCGAGCCGCCGCACGGTCTTTATGCGCGGGACCGGCTGAACGCCGCCCGGAAACCCGGCGGTGACAGGGGCGCCGGGTTCGGTACAATCCCCGCCATGACGAACTCGACCCGACCGATGCCACCTTCTCCCGCCGCCGTTTTTGAAACCGATCTGCCCCTGCCCGGCCGGCGCCGCGGCAAGGTGCGTGACATCTACCGCGTTCCCGACGAGCGGGGCGGGCCCGATCGCGTGCTGATCGTCGCCAGCGATCGAATCAGCGCATTTGATGTGATCCTGCCGACGCCCATCCCCGGCAAGGGGCGAATGCTGACGGACATCAGCACGCAGTGGTTCAATTTCATTCGTGAGCGCAAGCTGGTCCCCGATCACCTGTTGTCGACCGATCCGGCCGACATTCCCGGCCTGAACGACGAGCAGCGCCGTCAGCTCGAAGGGCGCATGATGCTCGGACGTGCGGCCCGGGTGATTCCGATCGAATGTGTGGTGCGCGGATATCTTGCCGGTTCGGGCTGGAAGGAATATCAGAAGAGCCGCTCGGTCTGCGGCATCGGTCTGCCCGACGGACTGCAGAACGCCAGCCAGCTTCCCGAGCCCATCTTCACGCCTTCAACCAAGGCAGAGGTCGGCCACGACGAGAACATTGACTTCGAGCAGGCCGGTGAAATTGCCGGACGCGACGTCATGGAGCGGCTGCGCGACCTTTCGTTGGAGATCTACCGGACCGGCGCCGCTCATGCGCGCGCGCACGGGATCATCCTGGCGGATACGAAGTTCGAGTTCGGTTACGCGCTGGATGCCAGCGGGAACCCGACCGATGAGATCATCCTGATCGACGAGGTTCTCACGCCGGACAGCTCCCGATTCTGGCCGGCCGATGAGTACGAGCCCGGGCGGGAACAGAACAGTTTCGACAAGCAGTTTGTGCGGAACTATCTGCAGGAACGGGTCGATCGCGGCGAGTGGAACAAGATGCCACCCGGCCCCGAATTGCCGGAGGAGATTGTCCGCACCACCCTGTCGCGGTACGAAGAAGCCCGGACGCGCCTGTTCGGCGCGTGAAGGCCGGCGGCGGCGCTCGGATTCGGTCCGAACGGGTGATCCAACTGGTGAGCCCACCGGGATCCGGCCGGAACTCACGTCCGTTCGGCGGCCTGGATGGTGTTCCGCAACAGCATCGCGACGGTCATCGGCCCGACGCCCCCGGGAACGGGCGAAAGATGGCCCGCCACCTCCGTCACCTCATCGAACTGAACATCGCCCACGGTGCGCGACTTGCCCCCTTCCTTGATCCGGGCAATTCCCACGTCGATGACGACCGCGCCGGGTTTGACCATCGTGCCCTTGATCAACCCCGCCACGCCGGTGGCGCTGATCAGCACATCCGCGCTCCGGGTCAACTCTTCGATGTCCCGGGTGTGAACATTGGTCGAAATCACGGTGGCTTTGGCGCTCATGAGCAGGACCACGACCGGCTTGCCGACGATATTGCTGGCGCCGACCACCACGCAGCGGGTTCCGCAGAGCTCCACCCCGGTGGACTCGATCATCTCCATGACCGCCAGCGCGGTACAGGGGACCAGCGAACGCCGACCGTAGACGACATTGCCGATGTTGGCGGGATTGACCCCCTCGACATCCTTGTCGACATCGATCAATGACTGAACGCGGTCCGTATCGACGCCCTCCGGCAGGGGCAGGTGCACCATGATCGCGTGGACATCGTCATCTTCGTTGAGCAAAAGGACCCGGCCGGCGACCTCCTCGTAGGACGCATCGGGGTCGAGGCGATGCAGCACATATTCGATACCAAGTTCTTCGCAGGTCCGCTTCTGGTTTTCGGCGTATATCGCGGCCCCGGAGTCATCACCGGCGAGCACGGCATCCAGGCGCACCGGACGCCCCTGCTCACGCAGGTTTTCGGCCCGCCGGGCGACATCCCGCTTGACCTCTTTCGCCAGTTCCCTGCCGTTGATGATGGATGCCTTCTGATCGGTCATGGCCATGCGAGGCAGGATAGCAGAGATCCACACCGGATTTTTCACCGCGGCCGAAAGAGTTCACCGAAACTGAGGTTGAAAAACGCGCTTGCCGGGGCGAGGCGGTCTATCATGGCCGCTTCCCTCTCTCTGAAGACGCCCCCCATGAATCATCCCCACGACACCCACCTTCGTAACGTCGCCATCATTGCGCACGTTGACCACGGAAAGACGACGCTGGTCGATGCCCTCCTGGCCCAATCCGGCACCTCCACCAAGGGGTCGGATGCGACCGAATGCATTCTCGATTCCAACCCGCTGGAGCGGGAACGGGGCATTACGATCCTCTCGAAGAACTGCGCGATCAACTACGTCTCCCGGCATCCGGATCGCCTCGGCGAAACGTTTCGAATCAACATCATCGATACGCCGGGCCACGCCGATTTCGGCGGCGAGGTCGAGCGCGTCCTCAAGATGGCCGACGGAGCCCTCCTGCTGGTCGATGCCTTCGAAGGCCCGATGCCGCAGACACGGTTCGTGCTTTCCAAAGCCCTGGAACTCAATCTCAAGCTGATCGTGGTGGTCAACAAGTGCGACCGCCCGGAAGCCCGCCCGCACGAAGTGGTCTCGGAAGTCTTCGATCTGCTGGCGGATCTCGGCGCGGATGATGAGACGCTGGACTTCACCGCGGTGTTCGCCTCCGGCCGGAGCGGCTGGGCCGGCGCGGAACCGGAATCACCGACCGATTCGATGACGCATCTGTACGAGACGATTCTCGATCTCGTGCCGGCACCGACGGATGATTCCGAAGCCCCCCTGCAGATGCTCATCACCACGATCGACTATTCCGACTACGTCGGACGAATCGCGATCGGCCGCGTCTTCGCCGGCACGCTCAGGGCCGGCCAGCCGGTCGGTGTGGTTCGAATGAGCGGCGCCGTCACCCGCACCCGGGCGCTCCGCGTGATGCGTTTCGAAGGGCTCGGCCGCACCGATGTCGATGCCATCTACGCGGGCGATCTCTGCGCGGTCGAGGGGCTCAGTGCGTTCGACATCGGCGATACGATCACGCTCGCGGATGATCCCCACCCCATGCCGCGCGTGGCCGTCGATGAACCGACGCTGACGATGGTCTTCCGGATCAACGACTCTCCGTTCGCCGGCCGGGAGGGCAAGTACGTCACCTCGCGTCAGATCGCCGAGCGTCTGCAGCGGGAACTGCAGTCCAACGTCGCGCTGCGCGTCGAACCGGGCGAATCCGCCGAGGAGTTCCGCGTCTCCGGCCGCGGCCTGCTGCACCTCGGCGTACTCCTGGAGACGATGCGCCGCGAAGGGTACGAGCTGTCGGTCGGACGACCCGAGGTGATCGAAAAGACCATCGACGGCCAACGCTGTGAACCGATCGAAAACCTGTCGGTGGACACTTCCAACGAAGGCATGGGCGCCGCACTGGAACTGCTCGGCGCCCGCGGCGGGGATATCCAGAAGGTTGAAGCACGGGGAACGCGCATGCACATCGAGTGCACGATCCCCGCGCGGGGGCTCATCGGCCTGCGTTCCCGCATGCTCACCGCGACCGGCGGCGAAGCGGTCATGCACCATACGTTTCTCAACTACGCGCCGCTGCGCAACGTCAACCGAAAACGTTCCAACGGCGTGCTCATCGCCACCGAAACCGGACCCGCCACGACGTACGCGCTGCTCAATCTTGCCGACCGCGGCGTGATGTTCATTCGACCGGGCGATCCGGTCTATGTCGGCCAGGTCGTCGGCGAACACAGCCGGGACAACGATCTTGATATCAACGCGGTCAAGGCCAAAGCGTTCTCCAACGTTCGTGAGTCGAACAAGGATGCCACGGTCACCCTGAAGGCGCCGCGCGTTCTCTCGCTCGAAGCGGCACTGGAATACATCGAGGATGACGAGCTGGTCGAAATGACGCCGCAGTCCATCCGGCTGCGCAAACGGCTGCTCTCCGAAGGCGAGCGCAAGCGCGCGAACCGGGCGGAGAAGTCACGCCTGGTCAATGCGTGATGGCCTGTCGGCAGGCGTCCCAATCATGGCGCTTCGCCGGATCGCTCTTTCGCTTCGGTCATCTGCGGGTAGAGCAGCACCCGATCGTGTGACATGAGAATGAGATCATGCGCGCCGTTGCCGGTGACATCCGCAATGATCGCCTGATTGGGTTGGTACTCACGGGAAGCGCCGCCGGAGAAAATGCGTGACTCGAAGACCTGAAAGCTGGTGGCGAAGTGCTTGCGCCCGCGGGCGCTGTAGGTGAAGATATCGCATCGCTGTTCGCCCGAATCGAGGGCAATCAGGTCGATGAATCCATCGCCGTTGACATCGCCCGCGGCCAATCGGTGGTGGGCCTGCGATTCCTCGCTCGGCCGCCAGCCGTCGGTTTCCCGCAGGGTGATGCGTTCGCCACCGAGCTGGATGACCGCAAAGCCGTCGTTGCCGATCGCGAGGACGTTGGATCGCCCGTCGCCGGAAAAGGCGCCCGCGTGAATGCGCTCGAGCTGGAAGCCGGTGACGTCGATCGCTTCGGTCTGCCGCCACCCGCTCGCCGCGCCGGAACTGCGGCGGAACATGAGCAGCCGATTGTTTTCACGGTCCGCCGCCACGATGCGGTTCTCCATGATGGCGAGCGAAACCAGTCGGGCGGTGCTGTCCTCGGCGTTGATCTGGGTCACGACCTGCCAGCCGGGGCTGACGCCGGCCGGGGGATCCTCGTCGTAGCGCACCGCGCGGATGTAATTGCGGTCGGCGATGAGCAGTTCTTCCCGGCCGTTGCCATCGATATCAAAGACGACCGTATTTTCTGCGCGGGCGGCCTGGACGAGCCCCGACTGGCCCATCTCCCGCGCTTCGCGGATCGTGTAGCCCTCCTCATTCGCGTGAACCATGACCATCGGCCGGTCGCGGGTCAGCAGCAGCAGATCCGTGCGGCCGTCCTGATCGGCGTCGATCGGAATGATCGCTTCGGGGGAGCGCACCAGTTCGCCCAGTTCCAGAGACTCGCGCCCGCCGCGGAGGTCGAGCAGCTCCAGCATGTGTTCGCGATTCTCCCGGGTGACCACCGCGAGGTGGTGACGATCATCGAGCTTTGCCAGTTGCATGGTGACCGGGGTGTACCCTTCGCTCATGCGAAGCGGTTCGGGGAACTCAATCCCGTTGCGGGTGATGCGTGATCGGCCGACGACGCCCTCTTCTTCGGAGAGAACGAAAAGTTCCGTGCGTCCATTCTCACCGGTCGGTCCGGTCGCGAGGACTTTGACCTCCGCGAGACTGGGGAAGGATTCGGGAGCCGCCAGACCGCGCTGCGCCCGCTGCCGGAAGACCACGACCGCGTTCGCGCGGGTGTCGGTTGCGATCACGTCCCG
>SKZB01000071.1 GCA_007127615.1 Phycisphaerales bacterium
CAGCGTGTGCACGAGCGGCGCGGTGAAATCCGCTTCAAGTGGTACACGGCGACCGGCAATGTTCACAAACGGCGTCTGAACCGGATCGTAAAACGTCAGCGAGAAACTCTGCGGCGGCCACACCCCCCCGCTCTCGTGCGCCACATCGCGAACAATGGCGGAGATCGCGACCGCCTGGTGGTTGGGGGGAAGGTAATGCTCTTCCGCCGTCGTGTCGACCGTATGCGCCTCACTTCGGTCGGCCAGGAGCGCAGCACCGATACCGTGCTGCCATTGACGATGTCGCACGCCCCGCACACGGTAGTTCATGGCCGGGAGAAAGTGTGAGAACGCCTCCGCCGTCCACGGTGATGCGCGCCAGGAGACACCCATCTCGATCTCATGACCCATCGCGTCGATTGTTCGCTTCTCCTCTTCACTTCCGGGCCGGTGCTCAAGAATCTCGATGAGCGAAGCGACGCTCGCATTATGAAGGCCACGCGCGATCGCCCATTCCGATCCGTACGGCGAGATGTTGTACTCTGGATCAAAAAGCGTTAGCCATGAGGCGAGCGATGCGACCGTCAGGTGGGCGCGTCGTGTTTCTGCGTCCGTGACCTGGTTGCGACCGATCACGAAGGCCACCTCGGCCAGTGCGAGGAGCTTCGTGGCATCCGGATCTTCGGTCAATGAACCGGAAAGCGTACTGGCGGCCTCCAACGTTGCGCGCGAAGGCAACCCCATCGTGATCAGCGTACGTTCGGTCTGATCACTGAGCTGGTGCGAAGTCAGCGCACTTCGATGGGTCGTCACGAAATGCTCTCGCACCGGCGCCGGCTGCAGACCGAGCGGCGCACGACATGCACCCAGGCAGACGAGAACAATCAACAGGACGATTGAGCGTATCGATCGTATCATGGACATGACTTCCGGAAATGGAATTGCATGATATCGTCCGTGTTGGCATGAAGGATCGAAGATTGCCCTGGGTCCCGGAATCGAATGTGGTTCGATGACGGGGCGATGATGGTCGAGACCAGCAGGAGGCCTCTCATGAAGCTTGGTCGCGGTGGGATTCAGTGGTTGCTGATCGGCGGGATTTTGATGGTCAGCGCCGGATGCGATCGACAGACTGACGATCCACCGGTCCGAGCCGTTCGCGCTATGCAGGTTGGAGATGTTGAACGGCTGTCGCGGGCAGTCTTTCCGGGCCGGGCCCTGCCCAACGAAGAGGTCAATCTCTCCTTTCGCGTTGGGGGTGAGTTGGTCGCTCGTCCGGTTTCGTTCGGAGATTCAGTGACGCGCGGTCAATTGCTCGCGAGGATTGATCCGCGGGATTTCGAGATCCAGGTTCGTACCTATCGGGGTGAACTGGACGCGACAAGGGCGAATCACGAACAGCAGAAGATCGAACTCGAAGGACTGCGGGAACTCCGCGCGCAAGGCGCCGCGACGCAACTGGAAGTCGATCGTGTTCGCACTCGCGCCGATGAACTCGCCGGCCGGGTTCAGATGGTCGAAGCAGCGCTGGACGATGCAAAGAACCGCCTGGCGGATACGGAACTCAAGGCGCCGTTCGATGGCGTCGTCGCGGCGACCTATGTGGAGGCGTTTCAGACCATTCAGCCGCGCGAGCCGGTGATGCGGATTCTGGATACCTCGCGAATCAAGGTGCAGGTGGATATTCCGGAACAACTGATGTATGCCGTACCGTACGTGACGGGGACTCACTGCACCTTCGATGCGTATCCGGACGTCGTCATTCCTGCGGAAGTACGTGAGATCGGAACGGAAGCGTCGGCCGTGACGCGCACCTATCCGGTCACCCTCATCATGGATCCGCCGGATCACGTGCAGATTCTTCCGGGCATGGCGGCGACGGTGCGGGTCAGGGCCGTGCTGCCGGCCGATGAGGCGCAACGCGGCATCGAGGTGCCATTGGGCGCGGTCGGGCAGGATAGTGAATCAGCGTGGGTGTGGCGCATCGACCCGGAACACAACACGGTCCACCGCCGGGAGGTCGAAATCCGGGCTTTGACCTCGCGCGGCGTTCGGGTACACGGCATCACGCAGGGCGAATGGATTGCGACCGCCGGCGTTCACACACTGCGCGAGGGTCAGACCGTCCGTCTTGATGAGGACCCCGCCCTGCCCATCGACGAAGCCGGGAGCGAACGATGAATCTGGCGAGGTGGGCGGTTGATCGAGCGAAGGTGACGTGGACCGCCGCATTGCTGCTGTCCATGGCGGGCGTGATCGCGTACTTCCAGATGGGCAAGCTGGAAGACCCCGAATTCACGATCAAAGCAGCACGCGTCATCACCCTCTACCCCGGCGCAACGGCCGAAGAGGTGGAACTGGAGGTGACCGACCGTCTGGAACGCGCGCTGCAGGAGATGGAACAGGTCGATCGTCTGACGTCTGTTTCCTCACCGGGCATGTCGAATATTGAGGTGCGCATCCAGTCGCAATACTGGTCCGATCGTCTGCCTCAGGTCTGGGATGAGCTTCGCCGCAAGGTCAACGATGCCCGGAACGATCTGCCGCCCGGCGCCCAGCGGACGCAGGTACACGACGACCATGGAGATGTGTTCGGCTTTCTGCTGGCAGTGACGAGTGACGGCTTCGATGACGCCGAGCTCAAGCAGTATGTCGATGACGTCAAGATGGCCCTGGCGCTGGTGGACGGCGTCGCGCGCGTTGAAAAGTGGGGTGATCAAACGCGTACCGTTGAGCTGACCGTCTCCTCATCGCGCCTGGCGGAGCTTGGGCTGAGCGTGACCGACGTCCAGCGAACGCTTGATATCCAGAACCAGGTTCTGCACACGGGCGGGCTTGAAGTCGGGGGGCAACGCCTGCGGGTCGAGCTGACCGGCGAGTTCACCTCACTGGATGACCTTGGTGATCTGATCCTCATCGGCCGCGATTCGCAGCGAACGCGCCACGGCCGCCGCGATACACTTCGTGTACGCGATGTCGCGGAGATCAGCTACGGATATCGGCACCCGCCGCGGTGGATCATGCGGCACGACGGCAAGCCGGCCATCGGTCTGGCGATTTCGAATCAGCCCGGCGTCAACGTGGTCGATCTCGGTCGCGATCTGGATGCCACGCTCCGGCGTATCAACGCCACATTGCCGATCGGTATCGAGATCGAGCGCGTCGCGTGGCAAGCCGATCTGGTCGCTGGGGCGACGCGCCACTTCATGCTCAGTCTCATCGTTGCGGTCGGCATTGTTCTCATCGTGCTCGGACTGGCGATGGGAATTCGCCTCGCGTTCATCGTCGGCGCGGGCGGTCTCGTCACCGTCATCCTCGCAACCTTTGCGATCATGCACGCCACCGGCATCGATCTGCACCGCGTCTCGCTCGGCGCCCTCGTCATTGCATTGGGAATGATGGTCGATAACGCGATCGTCGTATCCGAGGGCGCGATCGTTCGGATGCGCCAGGGTCAGCGAAAACGCGAAGCGGTGATTGACGCAGCGCAGCGGCCGGCATGGATGCTGCTCGGCGCGACGGTCCTCGCGATCGCGGCGTTCCTGCCGATTTACTTCAACGTCGATGATGTGGGTGAATTCCTGCAGTCATTGTTTCAAGTCGTTGCGATCGCGCTGCTGGTGAGTTGGCTGCTCTCGATGACGCTCGTGCCCGTGATGTGCATGGCGCTGCTGAAGGAGCCCCGGAATGATTCGTCACCGGACCTGTATACCGGCCGGTCGTTCGGTGCATTCCGGACGGTCATGCGGTGGGCGATCAAACGACGTGTGGCGGTGAGCCTTACTGCACTGATCCTCGTGGTCGGCGCGGGGGTTGGGTTTCAGCTCGTGCCCCGCACGTTCTTTCCTGATGCGACGCGTCATCAGTTCATGATCGATTACTGGTCTCCGCAGGGAACGCGCATCGAAACCGTTTCTGAGTCGCTGCGTGAGATCGAAGCGGCGCTGCCGACGGAATCGGAAGTGAGATCAGTTACGAGCTTCATCGGCCAGGGGCCGCCACGATTCTACCTCCCGGTCGCGCCGGAACTGCCGTACGCGTCGTATGCGCACTTGATCGTCAATACCACTTCCGTGACCGCGGTTGAGCAGCTGGCCGACGATCTGCAGCGGCGATTCGATCAGCGGAGCACGGATGAGACGATCCGAGTGCGACGATTCGTGGTCGGCAAGGGCGCGACCTGGCCCTTTGAAGTGCGGATTGTCGGCCCGTCCGAAGCGGATCTCATCACGATGCGGCAACTGGGTGAGCAGGCCCGCGAGATCGTCTCGGCCTCGCCTCGCGCGCGGGATGTTCGCACCAACTGGCGGGAGTTGACGCCATACGCGGTGCTGCCCTTCAGCCAGCAACGGGCGAACTGGGCGGATGTCACGCGCGCCGACGTTGCCCGCGCGATGCTCCGCGCCACCGACGGTACACCCGTCGGCATCTACCGCGAAGATGAAGAACTCCTCCCCATCGTCCTTCGGCACAAGCCGGTGGAGCGGGACGATCTGGTCAATCGGCTCACTTCGGTTCCGGTTCGCTCGCTCATCATGCCGTTTGCCGTACCGCTGGGCGCGGTCGCCGATGACCTGCAATTGGCGGCGGAGAATTCGCTGATCTGGCGGCGGAACCGCCATCGAACGATCACGGTGCAGGCCGGGCCCAACGACGCAACCGCCGATGATCTCTGGCGCGAGGTTTCGCCGCAACTTGAAGCGATGGACCTGCCTTCCGGATATCAGCTTGAATTCGGCGGTGAGTACGAAGACGCCCGCGATGCCCGGCACGGCCTGATCCCGGGCCTGCCGCCCGCAGCGCTCATCATCGTGCTCGTATTGATCGCACTGTTCAACGGCTTTCGGCCTGCCCTCATCACACTCGCAATTCTCCCCGTGGCGTTGATTGGTATCGCCGCGGCGCTACTCACGACCGGCACGCATTTCACTTTCCTGGCGCTGCTCGGGGTCATCAGTCTCGCCGGCATGATGATCAAGAACTCGATCGTCCTGATCGACCAGATCGATCTTGAGAAAGCTGAAAGCAGCGGCTTGCACGATGCGCTGGTGAACGCCTCGACCAAGCGATTGCGACCGATCGTGCTGGCGGCGGGCACGACCGTGCTCGGCGTGACGCCCCTCCTGGCCGATGTCTTCTGGCGATCGATGGCCATCACGATCATGAGCGGCCTGACCATCGGCGCGATCGCAACGCTCGTGCTGCTGCCGGTGCTCTACGCCCTGCTTGATCGTTCCCGCTAAGCTCGAGATCATTGAAGCAGAGAGATCGGCGAGCAGTCGGACCCTGACCGGCGTGGAAGCGCGGGCGAGTCGTTCGGCAGTCAATCCGGCGCCAGATTCATGAGGACACCCCATCCCCCTGCTTCCCGCGGCCAGAGCGGTGATGAAGTACGGTGCCGGCGATCATCTGCACGGCCACGGTCGCGCAACTGAATTATCAGACATTCTCCCAGACATTTTTTAAGTGCTGCGTGAATGTTGGCGATAGCACGCCAAATCCCACCACCTTAAAGGACCTCGTGAAATGAAAAATGGAATCCATCTCGGGGCATGGACCGCCGCGTGCGTCCTGCTCATCTGTTCAGCAACAAAGGCCAATGACGTCTATTGGACCGGCGATGATTTCGGCGTCTTCAGTACCGGAAGTCGCTGGAACACAGGTGCCGCGCCGGGCGAGCTCGACACCGCGATTTTTGAACTTCAACAAGGCGATTTCGAACAACCGGGCACCACTGCGCAAGTCATATTCACCAACAGCGTGACCAACCATTCGCTTAAAATAAAATCCGGTTGGGTTCTATTCGATTTCTTCAATTCACCCCAACTGACCTACACGTTGACTGATTCATTCGAGATCAGCGGCGATGCGAACTTCACTGTAGTGAACGGCATCTTCGTGACGTCCGGATCGTCAATCGGATCAGGCACGCACACGGGAACGGCTGAGGTGCACTTGAATAGCAACGCAACGTGGAATGAGCAGGGCTTGCTCATTGTCGGCGACCATGGGCATGGCAAGGTGTCCATCACCGAAGGCACGCTCAACAGTCAATCGCTCGCGATCGTCGGCAGCAACGCTGGTGTTCAGGGGAGCGTATATGTAAGCGGTTCGAACGCCACATGGAACCACGAGAGCGATTTGATGATCGGGGAGTTCGGCAACGGTTTTGTCGAAGTCGGCCGAATGCGCCCCTCCCCGTCAACTGGGCGCGCTTCTGGTCGAGTTAAGGTGAATCGTCTCCTGTTGGTCTGCTGCCTCGGAGTGAGCCCGGAGGGCGAGCGACGAGGCAGCAGAACGCTTCGCTTCACCCTCTCTATCCTTCCCTCGGACCGGCCACGGCGGCTTCACCAGACCGTACATCTCCGCCGGCGTCAGCCCACCGAACGCCTGGTGCGGACGCTCGTGGTTGTAGAACCCGAAGTAGCGGCCCAGCCCAGCAACCGCCTCGGCGACCGTCTGGTAGTCGTGCAGGTAGACCTCCTCGTACTTCACGCTCCGCCACAGACGCTCGACGAAGATGTTGTCGTACATCCGGCCCCGCCCGTCCATGCTGATGTCAATCCCCGCTTCACGCAGCACGCCCGTGAACGCCCGGCTCGTGAACTGACTGCCCTGATCACTGTTGAAGATGCCGGGCGTCCCCGCCGACAACGCTCGCTTCAGTGCGTCAACACAGAAGCTCGCATCCAGTGTGATCGACACCTCCCACGACAGAACATAACGGCTGAACCAGTCCATCACCGCCACCAGGTACACCCATCCGCGATGCATCGGGATGTATGTGATGTCCGTACACCAGACCTGATCCGGCCGGTCGATCGGCAGATCCCGGAGCAGATACGGATACACCGTATGCTCCGGGTTTTTCCGGCTCAAACGCGGCTTGGGATAGATCGCTTCCAACCCCATCAGTCGCATCAACCGCCGCACGCGTTTGGCGTTCACCGTCACATCATTCTCCACCAACAGCCGATTCAGATGCAATCGCATCTGCTCCACGCCAAAGAACGGCGTGCGCAGGTGCTGCTCGTCAATCAGCCGCATCAGACGCTCGTTGAACGAATCGTCACCGCTGGACCGGTAGTACAACGTGCTCGGGCTCAGCCCGAGCAGTTGGCACTGCCGGCGGACCGGAATCGACTTCTGCTTGGGATCAATCAGCATCCGCTTCTGCTCAATCGTGAAAGCCAGATCTTTTTTTGAGCCAGTCCAACTCCACCTTCAACTGACCGATCTTCTGGTACAGCCGATCAGCCAGTTCATCACGCTGATCCGGACTCTGATCACGTCGACGCCCGAAAACCTCAGGGAGTCCCGCGAGCAACTGCTTCTTCCACTGCGTGATCTGGTTGATGTGAACCCCGTGCTCGCTTGACAGCTCGGACGCTGTCTTCTGACCACGAACCGCATCCAAAGCCACCTTCGCCTTGAACTCGGCCGAGAACTGACGTCGTTTTCTCACCATCTTATTCGACTCCTGTTCGGGATCGAATTCACCTTAACCACGCGCCCAGTTTTTGGGTAGTAGTACA
>SKZB01000018.1 GCA_007127615.1 Phycisphaerales bacterium
GATCGCCGGATTGCAGAACCGTCTGCCCGCAGAGCAGGACCGGGATGATCGCCGCCGCGCCCATGCTGGCGACCGACACGTACCGGGTGAGCTTGAGCAGCGCGTACCACGTGAGGATCGCAAGAATCGCCGGCAGAGTCAGCACGGCCCACATCCCGGCCAGCGCGCCGAAGCCGGTCGCGACGCCCTTGCCACCTCTGAACCCGATGAAGACCGGGAACATGTGGCCGAAGACGGTCGCCATCGCCACCGCCAGCCACCACCACTGTTCGGCGAAGGTGAGCTCGTGCGCCGGCCGGCCGAGCGTGCCCATGACCGCCCCGGCAGCCACCACCGGCCCCGCGCCTTTCAGAACATCGAGGGCGAAACAGATCAGGCCGTACCGCCGGCCGAGCACGCGGCCGACATTGGTCGCGCCGATGTTCTTCGAGCCGTGCTGCCGGATATCGATGCCCCTCACTCGTCCGATCAGCAGACCGAAGGGAATTGCGCCGATCAGGTACGCCGTGAGCAGGAGCAGGGTGAACACGATCGGAATCCTACCATCGAAACACGGACCTCGGGATCAGCCGCGCATCACTTCCCGGTACACCGCGGTCAACTGATCGACCATCCGGCGGGTGGTCAGCGGCCGCACGAGTTCGCGACCGGCGCGCCCCATCAGGCGGCGGGCGGTCTCGTCGTTCAGTGCGGCCAGCGCTTCGGACCAGCCCCCGACGTCCAGCGCGTCGATGATCATGCCGCTCCGTCCGGGTTCGATCAGATCGACCGCGCCGCACTTGGGCGTGGTCAGCGCCGGCAGACCGCAGGCCATCGCTTCGAGCGTCGCGTTGGCGAACGGGTCGTACCGCGTGGGCAGCGCGAAGACATCCGCCGCGTGATAGTACGGCGGCAGGTATTCCTGCCGACCGGCAAAGCGCACGCGTTCGCCGATCCCGAGCGCGTGCGCCCGGCGGAGGTACCGGCGCGGGTGCTTGTCGCGGCCGACGATGAGCACCCGCCAGCCCGACTCGAGCCGGGCCGCCGCCCGCAACAGCGTATCGAGCCCTTTCCGCGCAAACCCGGATCCGACGAAGAGGGCGACGCGATCTTCATCGGCGAAACCGAACGCACGCCGGGCATTCTCCCGCTCCGTTGCCGTCGGCGGCCGAAAAGCTTCGTGATCCACGCCGTTGTAGATCACGTGCAGTTTCTCATCGGGAACCGCGAACCGGTCCTGCACTTCCTCGCGCACCATGCGCGAGTTGCAGATGATCGCGCGCAGGCGCGGCGAGGTGAACAGCGCCCGTTCGGCGCGGAGCACGTACTGATGGTAAGGGCTCAACGTCATCGAAAGCCGGCGCGGTGTACCGAGTTGTCGCGATCGCTGCTCGAGCCAACTCGCATGCACGCCGCCGCCCGCGCGGAAGATATCGCAGCACCCGATCCGCGCCTGGGACTGCACGCAATCCGGCCGGAGCTTCGCGATCGTGCGGCAGACGGCCCGCGCGAAGGTCACATCCTGCATCGTGCGCCCGAGGAACGGGGGATTGCAGATGATCACCTCATCGTCATTCGCCGCTTTCGACGATCCACCGGCGCCGGGCTCCCAGCGCCGGGTGATGATGCTGACGCGCAGGCCGCGCTCACGCAGCGCGCCGGCGGCGCGGCGGATGAACCGCTCCACCCCGCCGTCCGGCCGGTAGTGCGGCTGCACGATGGCCAGGTGGGTCCGGTGTCGATCGGCCGATCCGCTCATCGCCCGCCCCCCCCGGTGACGGCGCGGTAGAGCGCGAGATAGCGGGCCGCCATGATCTCCGGGGTGTGATCCGCCCGGTACCGCTCGTGGGCGCGCTTCGCGCAATCACCGGCAAACGCAGTATCGTCGAGCAATCGCCGCAGCCCCTGCGCCAGGTGGGCTGCATCTTCACGGGGAGAGAGCCAGCCGGTGACTTCGTGTTCGATCAGCTCGGGAATCCCGCCGGCATCGGTCGCCAGAACGGGCAGGCGATGGGCGAAGGCATCCAGCAGAACCGAGCCGAGCCCTTCCTCGCGCGAGCTCAGCGCGAAGAGGTCGAACGCCGCGAAATACGGCATCGGGTCCGCTTGAAATCCGACGAGCGCGACATCGCTCTTCAGGCCGAGTCGATCGATCTGCGCCGCGATCGCATCCCGGTCGGGGCCCCCACCAACGAGGATGAGCGCGATGTCACCGCGCTGCTGCCGAGCGCGGTGGAAGGCGTCGATCAGCACATCCTGCCCCTTGTGGTGAAGCACGAGCGCCGCGACGCAGCCGATGATCGTCCGGCCGGGAAATCGCCCGCGGATCTGCGCGACGCGTTCATCATCACGGCCACAGACCGGCTCTGCGGCCGCATCGTGGATCACCGCGCGCTGCGGCTCCGGCGCGCCCCAATCGGCCATGACCCGGTCCACAAAGTGAGAGACGGAGACGATCCGCGCCGCGCGGCGATACTTCCAGCGGGTGAAGGGGTTGCCGCCGGGCGTGTAGTCCACGCGCCGCGTGACCAGCAGAGGCACGCGGTGCAGCGGCTGGGTAAGCGCGGCGGCCTGCAGCGCTCTGGTTTCGTGCGCGTGGAACAGATCCACGCCGGCTGCCCGCAGGGTGGCCCACCCCGCGGCCGACGATTCGAGCACCGGGAATCCTTCCCCGGCGGCGCGTTGGGCAAGCGGCTCGCCGGCCCGCGCGATCAGAGAATTGCTGATCCCCGCCTCCCGCAGGGCCCGCATGAGCAGAAGGGTCTGGTGTTCACCGCCGCGCCACCCCCGCGCATAGTTCACATGCCGCACGTGCAGCGGGCTCACGCCGGATCCTCGCGCCCGGCAGATGATGAGGTCGACGCCGATGTGTCCCGGGACGCGACCCGATGACTTTTCGGGCTTTCTCTCGTGCTGCCGCTCGTGCCGCCGGTCGCGCCGCCCGACCGGGCCGGGAGCCGCCGTTCCGCGGCAAACGCGTGTTTGAGCATGACGTAGTTCGCGGTCAGACCGGCCGCAATCAACCCGCGGCGACCGTCGAGGATGCCGCGCTTGAGGATGAGCTGTTTGAACATCGCCGCCGCGGGGCTGAGGAGAATCTGCCAGAGATCACCGCCGCGGGAGTGGGCGGCCGCCTGTTCCGAAGCATGCCGGATCTGACGGGTGACAAGATCATGGACATCCGCCCAGGAGTCATGCCGCACGATTCCCCGCAGGCGACCGACCCGTCCGTCAACTTCCACCCGATCGTGCGGATCGGTCCCGGCGATGCGGGCCTGCGCCGGACGGACCAGACGTAAGCGCCATTCGGGGTGGTACATGTGGTGCAGCCACCCGTCGAGGAACCAGATCTTTCGGTTGATCTCCCAGCCGCTCAAGGCCGGATCATTCTTCCGGACGGTATCCCGAAGCGCTTCCCGGGCCTCCGGTTCGAGCGATTCATCGGAGTCGAGCAGCAGAACCCACGTGAAGTCGCGGCCCTGTTCGAGCGAGAACCGACGTTGGCTGATCATGCCCGGCCAGTCGCGGTGGATGATGTGAGCATCGAACGCCGCGCCGATTTCGAGGGTTCGATCCTTTGAACCGGAATCCACGATGATGATGCGGTCGGCCAGGTCCGCAACACTGCGCAACGTGCGCTCGATCGTGCGCTCGTTGTCGCGCGTGCAGATCGCAACCGCCAGGGTGGAACCGGCGCTGGAACTGAAACCGGAGGTGGAGCTCGAAATAGTATCGGAACGGCTCATGAGAGTCAGTCACGGAGGGGCAAGGGGCGCGTGAGATGCAGTGGATCGCGATTTAGCCGTATTCTACGGATGATGTTCGACCCGCCCGCCCATGCTCTGGAGAAGTTGAAGGAGGAGGATACTCGTGACGTGTGGCTCATTCAACGGCCGGGCGAGACGCGGCACGTCCTGAAACGCTGGCGACTCACGCCGGCCATGGCGCTGCGGATCTTCATCGGCCTGAGCCCGCCACAACGAATTCTGCGGAGTATCGCCCGGATCGACGCGGCCGGCCTGCCCACCCCCCGCGCCATGGGGTGGTGGTCGTGTCGACGTTCAGGACGAAGAATCGTGGTTCAGCTCGAACTTGACTACGCGGAGGGCGAAACCCTTCACGAATACGGTCTGGGCTGTCAACACAACGGCGGCAGTCAGCCGGACGAACCGGTCCGGCTCGGCCGTACGATCGGGTACGCGATCGCGTCGATCGCCCGCCGGGGGTATGTGCACCGGGACTTCAAATCCGGCAACATCGTGGTTGCGCGCGGGGGTGACGGCGCCCTCCGGGGCGTGACCCTGATCGACACCGATGGCGTTCATCCGGTGCGTCAGCGTTCGGCGGCGATCGCGCGCATGGCGAGACAGCTTGACCAGTCGCTGCGCAACTTCTCGTTCGACCGGCATGTTTCCCCGCGGGCGAGGATGGCGTTCTGGCGCGCGGCGCTGGCCGGCCTGCGCCGCGCGGAGCGTCTCGAGGTGCGCCGCATCGTTCGAGAGTCGCGCTGAAACGGCGCACGCGAAGCTTTGCCGCGATGTTCGTCCGATGGTACGCTTCGCGCTGATCGGTCTGATTTCATGAACGGAGCAGCATGCGGATCGAATACGTCACTTTCCAGGGTCGGGATGGCCGGGCCGACTACGTCGCGCAGCGGTTCGCTTCCCATCTTCGTGGCCGGGTGCTCGATGTCGGCTGCGATACCCGGCGGCTGCGGTCGCTCGTGCCGGAGATGGATTACACGGGCATCGACATCGGCGGCGATCCGGATATCACGATCGATCTCGAAGCGTGCAATCGCCTGCCGTTCGACGACAATGCGTTCGACTGCGTCGTCTGCACGGATGTGCTGGAGCATTTGCAGAACTTCCATGCGATGTTCGCGGAGCTGGTGCGCGTCTCGCGCCGTCGTCTGATCATTTCGCTGCCGAACTGCTGGAGTTCCCTGCGCACGCCGCTCTTTCGCGGCCGGGGCACGGTGCGGTACTACGGCCTCCCGCCGGAGCCGCCGGAGGATCGGCACAAGTGGTTCTTCAATGCAGATGATGTCGCCCGGTTCATGTCGCACCACGCCGGGGGGATGCATTACACCGTCGAGTCACAGTACGCGACCGTGAACACGAAACTGATGATGCGGCTGCGCCGGCTCTGGAACCCGGCGGGGGACCGTTACATCAACCGGTTCGCACATTCGGTCTGGACCGTGCTGCGCAAGAACGAATCAGCGTGAGGACTCTTCCGACGCCGGGGCGCATTGTCTGGTGTCGTAAATGAGTACCGCAGCGCCGCGCCGATTGCGGCTGGCCTGCTCAGGTTCACAGTTGAGGTGAGCCCGCAACCAATCGATGCGGTCGAGGTCGCGGTGTCCCACGGTGAGGGCGAGGTAGTCGTACCCCTGCCAGTCCCCCGATTCGATGACGTTCCGGACTTCTGACCAGTGCAGGTCACGTCCCGTTTGGTAAGGTCGCGCGGCGTAGTAGGTCACCCGCATGCTCTGTATGAAAACGTTCCGATCCGCGGGCACGTGCGCCGCCAGCCAGCGTCCGGCATCACGCTCGTGTACCGCTGGCGCGCCCGTCGTGATCAGCCCGTCCAGACCGACGATCACCAGAAAGCCCATCGGCACCAGAAACACCGCCTTCATCTTCCACGTCGCGTTCAGCGCATCGGCGGTTTCGCGCAAGCGGGGCAGCGCAAATGCAGCGAACGCCATCACAATGAACGTCAGGCCGACGACATACCGGTGGGAGAGGAACTGCTCCTGGAGCACGAACGCGGCAAACAGCAGCACGTTGACGATCGCGAGCCAGTACAGCGCGACTCGTCCGGGCCGACTCATGCGTTGGCGCGCGAGCACAAAGCCGGTCACGCCGAGCACGAGATAGAGCCAGTTGACCCCGCGCCAGGTGGAAGCGATGAGAATGTATCCGTACACCGCAAGCAGCGCGCCGAATGACTGGTGAGCCGAATGTCGACTCAGTACGGCATCGGTCAATTGCTCCGCGCGTTGCGGCAGGTCTTCCTGAAACTGCCTCAGGAGTTGCTGCCCCCGTTCAAACGGCTCGTGAAGTCGCGTCTCCACGACCGTCCCCGTACCGCCAGCATCCAACACCACGATGATCACGACGATGATCACGCCACCGAACGGCAGCGCGACCGCTTTGCCAAACCGGAACAGACGCACACGCCAGGGATGTCTCCGATCAACCAGTGTCACCAGCGGCAGGGCCGCCAGTATGATCAGGCCTTCGATACGAAACAATGTGGCCATCAGCAGCGCGAGCGATGTCAATACCGCATCGCCCGGACCGCCGGTGCGCAGAAATCGCAGGAAGGCCCACAGCCCCAGCAGGTAGAACGCCCAGTAGCCCTGATCGCGGAAGATGCCCGGCAGGGTGTGGTTGAGATCGGGATGAAGCAGCAGGAGAACCGCGCCGAAGATGAGGACCGGCCGGGTCGCGCCCAGTTCGCGCAGGATCGCGAGAAAGCTGACGATCACGACGAAGAAACAGGCCAGGTTGAGTACGTAGCCGGACCACTCCGGCGAAAGGCCGGAGATGAACGAGACGCCCGCCATCAGGATCGGATGAAACGGCCAGGGATAGGCGTGCAACGCGCCGGACCAGTCGCCGGCCAGGACCGATTCGGCCGAAGCGACGTAGCGCACGCCGTCCTTGTTGATCAGGGCCTGCTGCCAGGTGAGCCACGCCCAGACGATCACTCCCGCCGCGGAAGTCCACGCCACAATATCCCACCACCGAGTGGCGAGTGGACCCGGCAGGCCGTCGTGCTGAGACGTGGACTCGGAGATCATGAGCGTATCGGTCGCGCGGATCGGGGATGCGGCCGATGCTCGAAGGGCCGCAAAGCCACCGGGGGGACTTGAACCCCCAACCTCCAGATTACAAATCAGGCGCTCTGCCAATTGAGCTACGGTGGCGGTGGAGAACCCGGCAGCGTAGGTATTCGCCGTGAAGCTTTCAACTCACGAACGAGACTTCCGCGGGAATGTGTCGAGAACGAAGCGACGGAGGGCGAACGACGGCTCGGCGTCCCCGCGGAGGCGGGGACCCAGAGGGTGCGCGACGGTCGCTGCGCGGAACCGGATTCCCGCCCGCTCGGGAACGACGAGGGGTGTCGAGGCACGGAGGCACGGAGAAAGTCCGCGCGCCATCATCGGGGCTTCGGGGCATCAAGCGCTCGGCCGCCCTCGATGCCTGCCGGCCTCAATGCCGATCTGCCCGATTCGCGGTCAGCCCCAACCCGACTGCTACACTCTGCTCATGTCACAGATTCATCCTCCGCAGTTCGCGGTCATCTACCGTTGGCGTCTGGCCGCAGGGAAGGAAGATCAGTTTCGCGCTGCCTGGGAGCGGGTCACCGTGGCGCTGCTGGCTCATCGCGGCGCGCTGGGCTCGCGCCTGCACCGAACCGATGACGGTACCTGGCTCGCCTACGCGCAGTGGCCCGACCGTGACTCCTGGCA
>SKZB01000492.1 GCA_007127615.1 Phycisphaerales bacterium
TGTCGCCTCCCTGCTGCGCGGCGAATCGGCGGCGCCGACGGGAAAAAAAAAAGCCCTGAACCCGCCGCCCGGTGAGACGGCACGGCCTACCGCAACCCCGCGCGTGACCGAAGTCAAGCCGGCGTCGCCGGCGGCGCCAGCGGCACGTCCGCCCCGGTCAACCGGCTCAATGCCGATGGCGCCGGAGGCGAAAGCGGCCGATTCAGCTTCTTCATCCGTCCCGCCGGTCGATCCGACCGACGGGGCCGCGATCTGGGCGCGATTGCGTGAGTTCGCGGCGAACAAATCATTTCTGCAGGCGAAGATCGAGCTCCTGGACTACGTCGGCTTCGACGGCCGAACCCTGCGGCTGGCGCTCGTTTCCCCCCAGGCGGCGGGTTCACGATTGATCACCTCCCGGCCGGCGACGCTGGAATCGATCGTGCGCGAGGCGACCGGAGTCACCGTTCGCATCGAAATTGTCGGCGAGGAAGACGATGGATCGGCCGGTTCGCTGGCGCCGCGCGCGGCAGAAAATGAACGGATTCGCCTGGCCCGGGAAGACCCCGCGGTGAAGAAGGCGATGGAAATCTTCGACGCCACCATCATCGATGTGCAGGATCAGTCCCAACCGGGAGGATAGGATGAAGGCATGTTTGACCAATTGAAAGGCATGGCCGGTCTCGCCGGTCTGATGAAGGATCTTCCCAAACTCAAGGCCCGCATGGAGGAGATGAAGGAGCGGCTGGGCGAGGTGGAGGTTGAAGCGGAGACCGGCGGCGGGGCGGTCCGCGCCCGCGCCAACGGCAAACTTCGCATCATTGAGATCAAGATCGACCCCGCGCTCATGGCGGGGCTGGTCGATTCGGCCAATGAAGACGACCGCGCGATGGCGGAGGATCTCGTCGCCGGCGCCGTCAATGCCGCCCTGCAGAAAGCGCGCGAAGCGGCGGAAGCGCACATGGCGGAAGTCGCGACCGAAATGGGGCTGCCCATGCCGCCCGGCGGGCTCGGCGGGCTGATGTCCTGACGCCCAGTGCACCGAAACAAGTGCACCGAAGTGACCCGAACCACGACGATGAGTTCCGACTCCACCAGCCAGGCGTACCCCGAACCGGTCAACCGTTTGATCGACGAACTGTCGCGCCTGCCGGGGATCGGCCGCCGGAGCGCGGAACGGATCGCGTTCTTCATTCTCAAGGCCGAGCGGGATGACGCAATGCGTCTGGGCCAGGCGATCGCGGATGTGAAGGACGCGGTGCGCTGCTGCTCGATCTGCTCGACGTTGACGGAGGTCGACCCCTGCCGCATCTGCACGAACCCGCAGCGGGACGCCAGTACGGTGTTGATTGTCGAACAGGCGCGGGATCTGATCAGTCTCGAACAGACGGGGATGTACCGGGGCGTCTACCACGTGCTGACCGGGCGGCTCGATCCGCTCAGCGGTGTGGAGGAACACGATCTGACGATTCAATCGCTCTTCGAGCGGATCGAAGACGCCGCGCACAACTGTCGCGGCGAGCGGGTGCGGGAGGTCATTCTCGGTCTGAACCCGAACCTCGAAGGGGACAGCACGGCGCTGTATCTCTCCGATGAGATGCGCAAGCGGGGGGTGACGGTCTCCCGTCTCGCCCGCGGTCTGCCTTCCGGATCGCAGCTCGAGTACGCCAGTCGCGCGGTGCTCGCCGACGCGATCGTGGGGCGACAGCCGGTTCCCGAAGATCAATGATCCGGATCCTATCGTCTGTGCGGCCTGCGCCGGCGATTCGGGAGAAAACAGCGGGATCCGAGCAAACCCGGCGATTGCTGTGGGGGCGCGGCGGGTCTGTCCGATAGAATGAAGGAGCACCGGACCGGGATGTCCGGGTTCACGGAGGTTTGATGCGGTTCGAGACCGGCCAACACATGAAGCTCGGCCAGCAGATGAAGCTGGCGCCGCGGATGATCCAGTCCATGGAGATTCTGCAGCTCTCCGTCCTCGCCCTGCAGGAACGCATCGAGCAGGAGCTGGAATCGAACGTCGCCCTGGAACAGGTTGAGCCCGGCCAGCGATCGGATTCGGATTCGCCCGACGCCGATGACGGCCCGAACGAGGACCGTCTGGACCGGCGCGAACTCGTGGTCGGCGACAGCGACGTCACCGGAAGCGATGCGGATGACTTCGAACGGCTCAGCGCTTTTGAGTCCAATTACCGCGAGGCCTTTGACAACACGTATTCATCCGAACGCTATTCCGCCGCGCGCCAGAACGGTGAACGCGATCGCAAGATGGACGCGATGGCCAACATCGCCGCCCGCGGCGAAAGCCTGACCGATCAACTGCTCCATCAGTGGAATTTTACCGACGTCGATGACGACACCCGCGCGATCGGCGAACGCCTGATCGGCTACGTCAACGACGACGGCCTGCTCGATACCGATCTCGACACCATCATCGAGCAGAACCGATCGATTCCCGGCGTGGATCTGACCCGCGAATCACTCGAACGCACGCTGCACGAGTTACAACGATCACTCGAGCCGGCGGGGATCGCCGCCCGTGATCAGCGCGAGTGTCTGCTGCTTCAGGTCGAATCTCTCGAGCGGGAGGACGATGCGAGTGCGCCGTGGTCGACCGTGCGCCGCCTCATCGAAGATCATTTCGATGATCTGCTCGAGAACCGACTGCCGCGCATCGCGCGCGAGACGCAATTGACCATGACGGAGATTCAGGATGCGATCGCGCTCATGCGCAAACTGAACCTCAGTCCCGGCCGGAACCTGGTTCCGGACAGTGTCGCGCCGATCATTCCCGACGTGCTCGTGGAATACGATGAGCAGTCGGATCAGTACGTCGCGGCCCTGACCGACGGCCTGCTGCCGACGCTGCGCATTTCGCCGCGTTACGAGAAGATGGCCAGAGACAAGGAAGTCGACCCCGATACGCGCGAGTTCGTCGCCAAAAACGTCCGCAACGCGACGTGGCTGATCGACTCGATCAACCAGCGCCAGAACACACTCCTGCGGGTCGTCAACGTTGTGCTGTCGCGGCAGCGGGAGTTCTTCGACCACGGCCCGCAGCACTTGAAACCGCTGCCGATGGTCGACGTCGCGGATCAGCTCGGCATTCACGTCGGCACGGTCAGCCGCGCGGTGGCGGAGAAGTGGATGCAGACGCCCCGGGGCATGGTTCCCCTGCGGAGATTCTTCTCCGGCGGGACCGAAACCGACTCCGGCGAAGATGTCAGTTGGGAAGCCGTCAAAGCCATGTTGCGCGAAATCGTAGAGGCGGAAGACAAGTCCAAACCCCTCAGCGACGAAGCGATCGCAACCGAACTTCGCGAGAAGGGCATCGACATCGCCCGGCGCACGGTCGTGAAGTACCGTCAGCAGCTCGGGATTCCCCCCGCGCGGCGGCGCAGGATTTACGCCGACTGATCACTCCGCTGCGTCAAACCGTCCGGCGTGCTCCAGTCTGTTGCCTTCATCGTCCTCGGCGCGAATGCGATAGCTGGCTTCCGCATCCGAGACCCGCTCGATGACGAGGCGGTGCACGTGATGACCCGCCGAGGTTCGGTCGTGCTCATGCATCAGCAGTCGCGCGCCGGTCAAATCAAAATCAATCGATTCAGATTTCAATCCGTAGACTTCGTACTCCAGCCGATCAGCCGGCGGCTGCGATCGCCGCGCGACCGGGCGGCTCCAGTCGTAAGGGCCCCATTCCAGCATGACGATATGATCCCGGCCGCGCAGAGGCGTGCGTTGAAATCGCGGCTCTTTCACACCCGGCAAAGGCGGCGATGGCCAGGTGAATCCGGGAATGCTGGGATCCGACAGCCGCCGCACCGTTTGCTGTGTGTGCTCATCCATCACCATCATCGTGTCATCTTCAAACTCAAAGAACTCATTCCCGCGAATCGCCGTTTCGGCGAGCCGGTCGAGGCGCATGCCGAGGCCGTCCTCCTCGAACCGGTTCGAGCCGATCGTGTTGCCGGTCGCCTCGGTCGGGTTCGCCATGAACCACGGCAGATCTTCCCGCGGATGATCCGGATCATTCGGATCAGACCAGATCGAAAGCCCGACCGAATTCCGTTTGGACCAGGTCTGCCGGATGTGATTCTCCGAACCGTTGCTGAGGGCGATGGCGCCCGGCGTGCGGCCGTCCGCCGGCGCGAGACCGTTGGCTTCCAGTTCGTTGCGCATGATGACCGAGCCGTGGGCGAACCGGCCGCGGACGCCGGCGGTGGCGTTTCGGTTGATCTGATTGCGCAAAATCATCGTGCCGCGGCAGAACGAAAGTTCAATTCCGTACGTGATCGCATCGGCGATCTCATTGAGCAGCAGCACATTTTCATTCGAGCCGCGCTCCGCGTACCAGCCGGTATCGTCGCGCGGGTTGGTTCGGCCGACCGCTTCATCACCCGCATCGCAGATGATGCCCGCGCCGCCGTGCGTCAGCGAGTTGATCGCGACCACGTTCTGCGAGGACTGCTCGGTGAGCAGGACCGCCGCGGCACCGTGCCCGCGGTTGTCGACCCGGTGACCGTCGCCGCGCACACAGAAATCAAACGCATTATGGCTGATCGTGTTCCCGGAGCTGCGCCAGAGCGCGATGCCCCAGCCGGAGAGAAACGAAGCGTCGTTGTCGTACACCCGGGACTCATGCACACGATCGAACAGGATACCGTTCTGCGTTTCGCGCACCCGCACGTTGCGGATCGTCACGCCGCTTGCATCCTCGACGACGATTCCGCCGCCGTATCTTCTCATCCACTCGCCGTCATCGTTCTGCCGCCATTCGAGCCGGTCGCGTTCATCCTCGCGCCACGGTTTTGAGAACAGCCGCTCGCGGAAGTTGTCGCGCAGCGTCACGCCCTCGATGGTCAATCGATCGGCCCCGCGGGCATGCACGCCCACTTTGTAGCCGCTGATCGTCCCGCCGCGCAGGGTGACGTCCTCGCCGGTGATCACGATCCCGATGCCGGTCATCTGATCGGGATCGGTGTCCGCCGCCGCGCCGCGCAGCACGGCGTCATCATCCAGTTCGATGGTGAGTCCGTCGCCGATGATGCGGATGGCGCCCCGGCCGTCGGGGTCGGCGAGCGTCTCCGCGGTGATTATGACCCGGCTGCTCTCCCGGATTTCAAAAGGTGCACGGTCAACCTCCACCACCGGCAGCCCCGCCCACAGCAGCAAAGCGGCCAGCCATGTCGCGCTCATGCTCGAATCCTTTCTTCGGTTGTCGCCCGGGACATCTCAGTGGGCGTTTTCGGGGGCGTTGCCCCTGAGGATGGAATCGGTTCAGACATCATCGATTTCGGCACACTTCTTGTCGCACATCTCATCGATCTTCTTCGTGTGCTCCTTCGTCAGCTCATCCACTTCCTCGTGGGCGCTCTTGCCTTCATCTTCGGAGATGTGGTTCGATTTATCCTTGACGATCTGATCGATCTTCTTGTTCGCGTCCCGACGTTCGTTCCGGATGGCGATCCGCGCATCCTCGGCCATTTTCTTCACCTGGCCCATGAGCTGCTTCCGGCGTTCATCCGACGGGGCGGGCACATTGATGCGAATCGTTCCGCCTTCGACCATCGGGTTCAGCCCCAGGTCCGCCGTCTCGATCGCCTTGACGATCTCGCCCTTGACGCCCGGGTCGAACGGCTTGACCAGCAGTTGTGTCGGCTCGGGGATGCTGACGGAGGCCAGCTCACGCAGGTCGGTATGGTTGCCGTAGTAATCGATCTTCACGTAGTCGATCAGCGCGGTCGTCGCCCGGCCGGTGCGAATACCCCGCATTTCCCGGTCGAAGTACTCAATCGTTCTCTTCATCTGCTCGCGGCAGTCTCGAATCACGGTATCCAGCGGCATCGTGCGAATCTCCCAAACGGTCGGTGCGGTCACAGGAAACAGGCCGCGCATGATACACGCTGAGGCCGCCCCGCGGGGCCGTTTCGTCCGCCCCCGGCCCGAGCCGCACCCCGTCCACGCCCGCCCGAACTCAGTCCTCCGTCAACTCCGGCCGCGGCTGAGGGTGATTCCAGCGTTGCCAGAGACGGATCAGGTCCGCGTCGGTCCCGTCGGTGAACGGCAGGGTCAGGTCACCTGCTTCTCCGATCATCGTCACCATCAGCGGCCCGGCGGCTGACTTACACTTCACGAGCATGACCGCATTCTCCACGGTCCAGCGGCGCTGGTTCCTGTCCGTGACGCTGCCGAGACCGACGACGGTCTCGCGTTGATCCAGGCGGAACCGGCGGGTGGCATCACGCACTTCGGGCAGTTGCAGCGAGATGATTGTCGCAAAGATCAGCGAAAGCAGCGCCAGCCACCACATGCCGATCCAGAGCAGGAAAGCCCCGACCGCGATGACCATGCCGATCGTGATTATGAGACGCGCGCGCGGCTTGTCGCGGCTTTCGAGAATCCCCTCCGGTTCGAGCAGGTCTTCCGGCAGCGGAATACGACCTAGCGGCGCGCGGGCCGCTTCGTCGATGATGGTTCGGGGCCGCGGGATCGAGCGAGCATCGAGCGCTTCGATGAAACTCCGCCAGGTCCACGGGTGCGGCGGGCCGAGAAGGCGAAATCGCCGCTGCCGCTCCAGTTCGACCACGACCTCAACCGCCCGGGGGTCGCCGGTCAAGGCGATCGACGACGGCGTGGCATCCCGGCCGGCGCGGCGCCCGCTCGGCCGATTGCTCATGCGCAGCTTGAAGCTGATCCAGGTGATCAGCGCGATAACCAGAAAAGCGATGAGGAGGCCCACCGCGGAGGGAATGACATCGACCCATTCACCAGTTCGAAAGTAAGTGACCCCCAGGTACCCCGCCGCGATGGAAGCGAACATGACGGCCGCGTTCCGCCGGTCATCCCCCTCATACAACGGCAGCCGCCCGGTCGCGATGTACGGATATTCCGAGTTGGAAGCGCGGGTCAACTCCTCCACGCCATGTACGATACCGCA
Organism: Phycisphaerales bacterium; assembly: GCA_007127615.1. Lineage (GTDB taxonomy): Bacteria > Planctomycetota > Phycisphaerae > Phycisphaerales > SM1A02 > SKZB01. The sequence continues at coordinate 6,920 of SKZB01000492.1, forward strand.
CCGGGCCGGAAGGCGGGCCGGAAGGGCAAGTCAGTCGCCGTGTTTCATCGCGCGTTTGTGATTCGCCCCCGCGCGCAAAGACGAATCGCGTTTGGACCTTCGGGAAATCATGTGGGCTGGTTGGCGTCTCGGCGCAAGCTGTGGGGGGGCTTCGCCGCCAGCCCCCCAATCCTGAAGGGCGCTTCAGGAATCTGTGTGGGTGGTACTCGGTGGCCAGCACGGGGCGGCGTCCTGACATCGTCCTTCCCGCTCTCCGGCTTGACGTACGCCTGACGCCATGACGGCCGGCTCGTCGGGGCCCCAGACTGCGCTCCGGCCCCGGAGAGAGGTGGGCGGGCGGTGTGGTCGGAACAATGACGGAATGTCCGGAGGGGTACGTAGCGCACACGACCGTCGACGCTTCCGGTGCTCGTCTCCCGCCGATCCAGCCGTCATGGCTCGCGTCACGTGCTCCCTGCGCCAGTCAGAGAGAA
>SKZB01000174.1 GCA_007127615.1 Phycisphaerales bacterium
CGGCCGGCTCGGTCTCGGTTGTCTCGTCCGCCGCCTCCCCCAGCGCGGTTTTCTGCTGCTTCAACTCCTTCAGATCAAATCCGCAACGAATACAAACCAGTGCTTCCGGATCAGCCAGCGGGGCATTGCAGTTCGGACACGGGTCGCCCTGATCGAGCGTTTCGGGGAGTGGCGATCGCACGCGATCCTCGACCCGTTCCTCCAGTGGAATCACGCCATGATCATCCCCCGCGGCGCCGGGCGAGGTCGTTCGGTCCTTTTCGCGTTCGTCCGCCGCCCCATCGCCCGGATGCGCCTCCTTGGACGGCCCATCCAACTCCCAGGCCGAATCATCCGAACCGGATGACGGGCCCTTGCCCTTGCGATCTTCCTCGGAGTCGTGCATGTCGTCACACTCTCCTCACGGCCAGAGAACACACTGATCGGCCGGGTGAACCGTGTCGCCCGGACCATCTTCATGCTATCGACCGGCCGGCCCGATGTCGCTGCTCTCCATTCGGATCCCGGGTGATCGAAACGGCCGGCCTCGACCGGGCGAGGACAGATTCTCGCGGATCAATGTTCATTGCGGGGAAGAATTCCCATCCCGGGTCGGTTTGGTCTCGGGGCCTGGATGGGCATGGGCGTGAGCATGGGCATGGACCCGAACCCGGCGCCGACGCCGCGTTTGACGAAATGCACCTTCTGCATCGTTGCCACCGCCACTTCCCCGGCCTGAATCGCGCCCGAAGAAAACTCACTCTTTCGAAGGAGAATCCCATGCAACGTATCCTGCTCGCAACCCTTGTCCTGATCGGCGGCCTCGTGTGGCTCGCGCAACCGGCCCTGCTTTCCAGCGCGGACGCCACCGTTGAGAATCGAAGCAACGCCGAGGCCACCGCCTACAGCATCGACAATGTTCATTCCGCGGTCATTTTTCGCATCAAACATATGGGCGTGGCGTATTTCTACGGCCGGTTCAATCAGCTTGACGGCGTGATTCACTGGGACCGTGACAACCCCGGGAACAGCCGGTTCGATCTGCGCATCGATGCCGACAGCGTCGACACGAATCATTCCGGCCGCGACGAACACCTGCGCAGCCCCGACTTCTTCAACGTCTCCGAACACCCCACGATCGCTTTCAAGAGCAGCCGCATCGAACGACGCAGCGAAGGTCGCTATCGCATGACCGGTGAATTGACGCTTCACGGCGAGAGCAAGTCCATCACCGTTGATCTTCACCACACCGGCGCGGGTGAGCATCCGCGTTCCGGCCGCGCGCTTCACGGATTCGAATCGGTTTTCCGGATCAAGCGGAGCGACTTCGGTATGAACTACGGCATCGAGGCCGGCGCGATCGGCGACGAGGTTGAACTGCGCATCGGTATCGAAGCCATCGGCAGCCCGGACGAATAATGTTCCAGCCGGACCGGCACGCCCAGCCGGATCTCCGATGCTGCGGGACGGATCACTGATCCGTCCCGCAGTTGTTTCGGCGTGTGGCGTCCGGCGGGACGCGCGTTCAATCCTCGGGCCGCTCCCCCGCGGGCGCCATCTTGACGATGCGCGGCTCGAAGCGCGCGAGAACATCCACCAGATCCGACTGCTGGGCCATGACTTCGTGAATGTCCTTGTACACACCGGGCACTTCGTCCAGCCCCGCGCTGAGCAGAGTGACGTTGCGTTCGGCCAGCAGTTTCCTGACGCCGGACCACGTGAAGCTGGTCTTCGCCTTCTTCCGGGACATCACCCGACCCGCGCCGTGGCTGGCCGAGTGCAGCGAATCCTCCGATCCCCGGCCCCGGACGACGAATGCCGGACTGGCCATGGAACCGGGAATGATTCCCAGGACGCCCTCGCCGGCGGGGGTCGCGCCTTTCCGGTGGACGATGACCTCGCGCCGCTCTCCACCGATGAGGTGCCGTTCCTTCCACGCAAAGTTGTGGTGGTTCTCTACGTCGGCGATGACTTTCGCGCCCAGATGGCGGGCGATCGAGTCATGAATCACCGCATGATTCGCGGCCGCGTACGCGCCCATCAGGTTCATCGCGCGCCAGTACGCCTGACCATCCTCGGTCTCAAGATCCAGCCAGGCCAGGTGTCGCTGCGCTTTGGGCAGTTCCGGATGTTGATTCATGGCCAAGCGCGAGTAGTGATCCGCAACCTGGGCGCCGGCGCCGCGGCTTCCGGAGTGGGAGATGAGCGCGAGGTACTCTCCCTTCTCAAGGCCGAGCGCCTCGTCTTCTTCGATCGTGAGGACGCCCCATTCCACGAAGTGGTTACCCGAGCCGCTCGTACCGAGTTGCGACCACGCCTTGTCCCGGTTGCGCCGGGTGATCGGGCAGAAGGACCAGTCCTCATCCATGACCGCGTGCTCACGCGGCTTCTGGAACTTCGCGCCGATCCCGAACCGGGTCTCTTTTTCGATCGCGCCCGCGAGCCGGTCAGGCTGCGCGCGGACGGCATGGGCGGGCAGATCAAAAACGCTCATCTTCATCCGGCAGGCGATGTCCACGCCGACCGCGTAGGGAATGACGGCATTGTCCGTCGCCAGCACCCCGCCGATCGGCAGGCCGTAACCGAGATGCGCATCGGGCATCAGCGCCCCGGCCACCGCGACGGGCAGGCGGGCGGCATTCTCCATCTGCTCGATCGCGTTCTGATCGAGATCCTGACCCCACTGTTTCCACGGCACCGGCTCCGCGTTGACCGGTCTCTCGGGAGCCGGCGCATCGCGCAAGACCAGCGCGAGCGGGCCGAAAATCGCATCCGCCACGTGCGCCTCCGGATCGGCCGCGACAGATCGCAGTCGGTCCTGCCGCTCACGTTTGTTCAACCCGCTGCCCGCGGCGTGGCGCAGAAGCTTCCCGGCGAGTTTGTGGGCACCGGCCGGGATACCGATCTGTTCCATTTCACGCGGCTTCATCGATCTTCCGTGCCAGCAACTGCAATGCGCTCAGCCGCATGGAGAGAGTCGGAACCACGCCACTTTACGCTCAGCGAAAAATCGGTCATCGGCGACCTCCGACGGTTATCGGGCGCCGGCCGGTGAGCCTTCTCCCGGCGCGAGGACCGGCGGTCGCCCGATGGCGTAGTAGGTGAACCCGTGCTGTTCCATGGTCACGCGGCGGAGGATGTTGCGGCCGTCAAAGATGACCTTCTGCTTAAGCTGCTTTCCGATGCGTTCGAAATCGGGGTGCCGAAACTCACTCCATTCGGTGCAGATGATGAGCGCATCGGCACCATCAATGGTCTCGTACATGCCGCTGGCGATCTCCACGTCGGGCAGTCGTTTGCGCAGGTTGTCGGCCGCGACCGAGTCGAACGCCCGAACCTTTGCCCCGGCCGCCAGAGCACGCTCCATCAGCGTGACCGCCGGCGCTTCACGGATGTCATCGGTCTCGGGCTTGAAAGCGATCCCCCAGAAACCGAGCGTCAGGCCGGAGACATCACCGCCGAAGTGCTTGAAAATCTTGTTCCAGAAGTGGCCGCGCTGATCCTGATTGACTTCGTGCACCGCCGCGTTGAGCTTGCAGTCAAAGCCCGCCTGCCGGCCCATACCGATCACCGCGAGGGTGTCCTTCGGAAAGCACGATCCGCCGTAACCGAGGCCGGGATAAAGAAACTGATTCCCGATCCGATGATCCGCGCACATACCTTCGCGCACCGAGCGCACATCGGCGCCGTAATGCTCACACAGGTTGGCGATCTCGTTGATGAAGCTGATCTTGCAGGCGAGCATGGCGTTGGAGGCGTACTTGATCATCTCCGAGGACCGGATGTCGGTCACGATGATCGGGTTGCCCTGACGGACGAACGGTTCGTACAACTCGTTCAAGATCTCGCCGGACTTCTCTTCCTCTACGCCGCAGACCACACGGTCGGGCTTCATGAAGTCACTGACCGCCGCGCCTTCCTTGAGAAACTCGGGATTGTTGGCGATATAGAACGGCACGTTGGTCCTGCGCCGGATCGTGTCGCGCACCAGTTCGGTCGTGCCGACCGGCACGGTGGACTTCACCACGATGAGCTTGCGCCCCTCCTTCGCGCCGACGCGGTCGAGTGCGTCGGCGATATCTTCCGCCGCGGCGACCACGTACTTGAGATCCGCACTGCCATCCTCATCCGAGGGTGTGCCCACACAGATGAAGATCGCTTCGGCGTCCTCGTACGCTGTGGCCTTCTCCGTGGTGAACGTCAGCCGCCCGGCCGCGGTATTTCGGCCGATCATCTCCTTCAGCCCCGGCTCGTAAATGGGGACGCCGCCCTCTTTGAGCGTGCGGATCTTCTCCGGGTCGACATCCAGACACATCACATCGTTGCCGGAGTTCGCGAAGCAGGTTCCGGTGACAAGTCCGACGTATCCCGTGCCGACCATCGTGAGTTTCATAGCGCTTCATCTCTCCAGAGTCGAGTTTACTGCGGTGCCGAGGTGCGGCCTGCCCGCGCGGGGAGTCCATCCTAGCAAAGGTCGGGCGTCCCGGCACGGCGTGCGCACGGTCGGTATCGGGAATCAACCGGCGGCTGAGGCGGTGACACCGACCGCAACGGCGACCCGCTCGTGTTCGAGCAGAGCTCTCTTGAGAACGACCGGATCGCTCGCCGCATCGGTCGTCCCGACGAATCCATGCAGTTGACCGGTCGCGCCGATCACCCGGTGGCAGGGGGTGATGATCGGCATGGGGTTCTGCCGCATCGCCTGCCCCGCCGCGCGGGCCGCCGCGGGGGTACTGCCCGCCCGGCGGGCCAACTCGCCGTAACTGATCGTCTCACCGGAGGGAATGGCCCGACAAGCGCGCCAGCACGCGCGATGAAACGGTCCACCGGCCGGCAGGGGCGCGTTCGCGAAACTCACCTCATCTCCCGCAAAGTACGCCTGCAGCCGGTCCACCAGCCCCGGCTCCAGGGATTCATCGAAGACCCCGCCTTCCGACCAGTCCGCATCAAAGTGCGCCACCCAGCCGGTCCGAACCGCCCCGTCCCCGCGCACCATCAGCGCAAACGGTCCGGTGAACGAATCAATGATGCGAAAATGAAATCTCGCGTCCGGGTGAAACATCAACGGCTCCCCTTTCAATTCCGGCGCGGATCCTGCCAGATGTAGTCCGCCACCACGGGGAAGTGATCCGTCGCGGTGGTGGTGTCGGAGGCGAGCAGGCCGTGCTTCTCAAGCCACTTCACCGGTACTTCCTCGGTTTCGAGCACGAACGACCGTCCGGCGCGCAGTGTGGATTCGCTGAACAGCAGAAAATCGAGACGGCCGGGCGTGAACTGCGAACGACGTTCCGACCAGGTGGCGTTCATCCGTCCGCTGAGATGATAAGCGTCGGTGGTCTTGAGGTTCGAGCCATCGGGCGCGATGCCCCGGCCGAGAACCAGCTTCGGCTCGCGCGCGCCGACGAGGTTCAGATCGCCGCCGATGACCACCCCACCGAAATCATGCGCCCGCAATGCCTGTCGTACGGCGTTGTTGATGAGCTGCACTTCCTCCAGGCGCTGACGATCCTCGCGCGTGTCCATCCCGCCGCAGCACTTCAGATGCGTCGAGACCACGAGCAGTTCCTTTTCGCCCACCGTGATCGCGGCCCCGGCCACGCGGACCTGCCGGTCGGGCCGATCGGGATAGGGAATCGTTTCGACCGCCTGCACCGGCCGGATCGGCAGGCGGCTGGCGATGGCGCAGCGCAGCGGTCCGCCGCCCTCGCCGAAGACCACGCGCCACTCCATGCCATCTCCGGCCGGGACGTGCTCGTTCATGAACCCGGCCATCTGGCTCGCGCTGTTACGCGGCGTCAGTTCCTGCCACAAAACGACATCGGGATCGAGGGCCTGGAGAATCCGCGCGAACGGGCCGGGGTTGGCGATCATCGAACCGTGCTCCGCATTCCAGCTCATCACCCGCACGTCCGTCCCCTCCGCTCGCTTCAGGGGATCATCTTCGAACGAAATTTCCGTCGGTTCGGTTGACGTCAACCGGTACGTAAACGTCGGCGTGTGGTGGAGCACGTTCTCCTCCGAATCCAGGAGGACGAACTGGCCGGCCAACCGGTCTCCATCGAACGTCTTCGGCGAGCCGGGCAGCGTGACCCCGCGTTCGAGCCGCATTTCAACGTACCGGCTGGCATGGGTCGGCGCGAAGGCGAAGCTGAGATCGTAGGGGCTCAAGCCATCGCGGCCGCCATCCTCCAGCGCCGCGGATCGCAGCGCCATGCCCATGCCGGGTCGACCGGGGTTGCGCGTGTTCTCCGGCGTGAACTCCAGCGCGAGATCACCACCCCGAAGGCCAAAAATCGGCCGCCCGGTCTGTTGGTCACCGTCCACGTCGAGCGCGAGCACCATGCGCCCGTCGAGCCGCTGGGGGTTGACCGGCCGGCCCAGATCCACAAAGAAGTACACGAACTCATGATCGTGGGTGATGCGCACTTCCTGAAATCGGAGCGGGGCTTCATCCGCCGCGGCGGTACGAGCGCGCGTGACCGGCCGAATGCGCTGCCAGTCCTCGAACTTGCCGTCGATCGAGATCGTCGGCGCCTCGGTTGCGGCGACGGTCCGGCCGTCCTGTTCGCGGTCCGGAGAAGTGGACTGCGGCTGAGCGGTGAGAACCGACGTCGCGGTGAACAGCGCGGCCAGCGCTATCGCTGGAGCCAGGAGATTTCGTTCGAGCATAAAGAAGCGTTCCTCATCAGGGGTGATCGTACAGGGTCACCCGGAATCATTCCCCGGAATCCTTGACTGCCCGGAACGCAGTCCGCGTATTGTAGCTGCCGGCCGTGATCGCCCGTGCGCCATGGCCAAAAAACCGGGGCAACCAACAGCCCCCGGTCGTGCGGCCGGTAATCAGACCCCCGGAGCTGACGAATATTCGCGGAGCGCGGTCCGGATCGTGTTATGCTTCGGTCAAGTTTGTCTGAGATCCGCTCGATCGCGCAATCAGGACTTTCATTCACGGGCGGCATGCATGGGCGGCACCCGAAACACCTCCCAACCGGAATCAGAAGCACGTCCGCCGGAACCGGCCCCCGCGTCACGGCCGGTCGGCTGCCCGCGCTGCGGGTACGACCAGCGCGGCGCGATCGCGCAGTGGCGTGATCGGTGTCCCCTCGAAGGCCGGTGCACGGAGTGCGGCTACACCTACGAGTCGGCCGATCTCTTTGATCCCTACCGGCGAACGCCGGGCTGGCTGGTTGAATGCTGCCGCTGGCGACGTTTTCCGTGGGCGGTCCTGATGACGCTGCTGCGGAGTCTGGTGCCGTGGCGCTTCTGGCGCTGGCAGAATCTGGCCCACCCCTTGCGACCGGGGCGGCTCGCAATGTATCTGGCGCTCATCCTGATCGTGCCCGCGGCC
>SKZB01000131.1 GCA_007127615.1 Phycisphaerales bacterium
ATCGAGAAGCTGTTTCTCCCCGTCGGAAAGTTGGGCTCGCTGCTGGAACGATTGAGCATCTCGGCGGTTGAGCGGGCCGGGCAGAGGTGTTTCCGGCCGCATTTCACGGCGGAGTTCCGCCACGTCGCGTCGTTCGGCGCCGCGCGTCATGCCGCCACCGGGACGGCCTCGCCGCGCACGCCAGCGGTTCCCCCGGTTGTTGTCCTCCTCGACGGTTTCGGACAGATTAAGAGCCGATGCGGTCTCGGTGCCGATCAGCCCGTGAAGCGAACTCACGATCGTCTGATCGCGCTCGCGCGCGCGCTCGGTCAGTTCTTCGATCCGGGCGCGAAACTCGCCTTCGGAGCGGCGGATCATCTGCGCCAGGGTCAGATTCTGCCGCTGTTCATCCAGCACGTCCATCATTTCGTGGGCCAGGCGATCCTGCTGCTGCCGGTGGGCTTCGTACATATTCTGCACCGAACGCCGGGTGGATTCGTCCACCCGATCGACCGCCTCGAGCACGGCCGTGAACTGACGCTCCGCCGCCCGGCCGATGGCCGCGGCCTGCGGATACGCCCGGGTGAGATAGCGGCGTCGAAGTTCACGCGACGGTTCCTCCGGAAGCAGTTGCGCCAGATCGCGGAACGCGCGGCGGTGCAGATCCGTCATCCCTTTCGTTTCCTTCATGAGATCTTCGGTCAGATCCGCCCAGATCTCCTGGAAGTGCTGAAACATCTGCAGCATGAGTTCGCGTTGCTCAAGATCCGGCTCGGTGAACCCCGCGCGATCCATTTCGCGCATCGCTTCGAGCATCATCGTCGTCCCCGCTTCAAAGACGTCTTTCGCGCCGCGCGTCAGCCGCTGTTCGTAGGACATCAGGACCGGGTCGATGCGTTCGAGATCCGCGGTCGAGAGATCGAGCTCCTGCACGAACTCAGTCAGATCAATGCGCACCGCGGGATTGATGAAGTCGATACCGCGCGTCATTTCGTTGCCGTACCGAAGCCGCGTGCGGGCCATGCGGACGCGCGGAACCACTCGTTGTTGATCCTCCGTCAGCACGGACTCCACATCGTTGAAGAAGGATTCATCCAACTGTTCGATCCGCCGCATCAACCGATCGGCGGATCGGACCAGCCGCTCCATGACCGGCAGGTTGGACATGTCGAAGCTGCGGGTCAGTGACCGCATCTCCGAGAGGAAGTCCTCGATCTCTCCTTCGCGCAGCTGGCGGTAGCGGTCGAGATACTCCCGATGAAACTCCGAGACCAGTTGACGCTGCTGCGGGCTCAGGCCCAAACGCTCGGCGTAGCCGTCGAGTTCGCGACTGTCGATCGGATCCGGCACGGTGTTGAACGTTCCCTGCGCTGAGGCGGGAACCGCCACCATCCCCACCATCAGGGCGAGGAAGAACAGCACGATCGGAGAGAGGCCGGAACGGCGAACGGTCACTTTCATCTGATTGCTCCACGCACTTGGGCAAGCCGGTCGGAGGACGGCGCCGGACCGGGATCTGGTACCGGCACGAGGCGAAAAAGTTACTCCACGGAAACGTTTACATCGCTGACCCCATGCCGATGGCGCGCCGCCACGCGCTGATCTGCCCGAGGTGCATCATGATGTGGCCGGTCGTGGTGAAGATCAGGGCCGCCCCGATCGTCGGAAAGAGTTCCTTCATCCGGCCTTCCATCGGGTTCGGTTGCTGCAGCATCTCGTCGGAGACGTCCGGGAGCGCTTCCGCGAGCGCGCGGTGGCGGTCCAGGAAAGACTCGACGATGACATCCTTCTCCGGGTAGCGTCCGTCCTGCTCCACGCACTCCGCCGCCGGTGAGAACAACTCCTCGAAGCCGGGCTTCGCCTCCACCCGATCCTCCATGCCGAGCAGTTCGAACATCTTGTCGGGGTAGATCGACAGGTGACCCAGGCAGAAGGCCGGGTGATTCATCTTCGGGTGGGGCATATGCGCGAACTTCGCCGCAGGAATCTCCTTGACGAGCGTCTCTGCGTAGTTGATCGAGACCAGCAGGCCGGGCTTGATATGGGCGGCAGCGAACGATTCAGTGGCGGGCATCAAAAAATCTCCGGGGTCAGACAACGCGGTGACAAAAGAGGCGCCAAGAGGTCCACGGCCGGGTACAGAACACGAGCCGTCCGACCTCTGACTTCTGCAATGATAGACACGCCCGAACGGTATCGTTCCGGCTGAATTCGATCGGAAATCCGGTTGCGATTCAGTCTCAACGCTTGGCACGACCACTCGGGATGGCTATTCTTTATTCACTTGTCGGGGATAAACTCTCTCAGCACGAGCCACCGGCAAGGCAGACCCTTCGAGGAACACGATGGCCGATCAGAACACGAACGTTATGGCAAAGCTGAAGAGCGCCACCGCCGACCTGCACACCGAGGCGGAGAACCGCCCGATGCAGCGATTGCTTGCGAAAGGCACCCTGCCGCGCGAGCAGTACGTGGCTTATCTCGGTCAGCTCTACTGGTTGCACCGAACGCTCGAAGAGGTGACCGACGCCGCGGCGTCTTCGCACCGCGCGTTCGCCACGGTGGTGCGGGACGACCAGCGCCGGACCCCCGAACTGCGGGCCGATCTGGCGGCGCACGGCGTGAAAGCCGATGCGGTGACTCCGCAGCCGGCGACCGAAGCGGCGATGACCGAAGTCCGGCGATTTGCCGGAGATGACCCGGTGTCCATCCTCGGGCTGACCTACGTGCTCGAAGGAAGCAACAACGGCTCCAAGTACATCGCGCGGAACCTGATGAAGTCGTACGGGCTCACGCCCGGCGAGCCCGGACTCTCGTACTTCGATCCCTACGGCGACGAACAGATGCCGCGCTGGCTCGCGTTCAAAGCGGCCATGGATGCCGCCGGATTCGATGAAGCGGAGCAGAAAACGATCGTCGATGCCGCGAAGGCGATGTTCCGCATGATCGCGGAGATCAGCGATGAGGTCGATCGGCCCGTCGCGACCGCGTAAGCTTCGAACGCCGGTCCCGTCGTCTTTGCCATCGTTCCGCCGGCACGCCGATGTGTGCGCCTAGGCCCCGATGTAGCGGCTGTAGATGCTGCGCGCCCGCTGCGGGTCGGAGATGCCGTGGATGATGGCACGTCCGTCGGGAAACAGGGTCATTTCCACCGTGCCGCCGCCCTCACCGGTTTCGCCGGCGAGACGGCCGCGCAACAGAAACTCGTTCATCGAGAACGTGCCGTGCGCCGCGAGTCGATCGGCAAGTGCCGCCAGATCCACGGCGTTGGCGGCGGCCGGCGCCGGCATCACCTGGACCGCCCCCCGGCCGCACAGCGTCGTCGTCTGACCGGATTGAGCGGGGGAACGATCCAGCCAGTCGAACTGCCCCCGCGCGCAACACGGACAGTCCGCGTTCGGGGCCGGCCGGGACATCCGCCGCGTCGTGTTCGCCCAGAGATCGACGGTATACAGCGATCGATCGAGCCGATCGAATCGGCCGGTGATCAGCTTGAAGGCCTGGGTGACCTGGTGCGAGGCGATCACGCTCACCGCCGCGCCGAGCACGCCCGCCGTATCGCAGGTCGGCATGGAGCCCGGCGCGGGCATGTCGGGAAAGAGACAGCGCAGACAGGGAGTTGCGGTTCCGTCATCCCACGTGATCCGGCGTGGGGAATGATGCCTGACCGCCGCGGCACGCGGCAGAATCGTCATCGACATACCCGTCGTGCCGATCGCCCCGCCGTACACGTAGGGCAGCCCGCAGGCGACCGCGACGTCGTTGAGCAGGTAGCGCGTTTCGTAGTTGTCCAGGCCGTCGAGGATGAGGTCCGCGCCGCTCAGCAGCGGCACGATCGACTCGGCCCGCACATCCGACACGTGCGCTTCGATCTCGACCTCACGATTGATCTGTTCGAGGCGCTTCTTCGCAGCGATGGCCTTCGGCAGCGCCTGCGCGACATCGTGCTCGTCAAACAACACCTGCCGCTGCAGATTGGTCAACTCCACCAGGTCACGATCCGCCAGGATCAGCCGCCCGATGCCGGCGCGGCAGAGTTGATCGGCGATCACGCTGCCCAGTGCGCCGCAGCCGACCAGCAGCGCGGTGGTTTCGCGCACGGCGCGGTGGCCGCTCTCGCCGAACTCCGGCAGGAGTTTCTGTCGGTGGTATCGGTCGGGTTGATCGTCACGCCGATTCACGGGTCGCGGCTGCGGTTTTCCTCGTCCCGGCGGTGCAGTCGCTCGATCCAGTTGTCGGCGTCGCGACGGGTGACGGCGGCGGTGGAGAAGGTCACATTGACCGAGCCGTCGGCGAGAAAGGTGACTTCGTTGACCATGCGTCGCTCGATCCCGACGAGTCGCTGAATCTGTTCCGCAATGATGCGGCGATCCTGTCGAGAAAAATCGGGATCCTTGCCGGCTTCCGTGGTCATCCGGGTGATCTCCGTCTTGATCGCGCGGGTCGACCATCCGCCGGCGACCGTGGCGGTGCACTCCGCCAGTGCGAGCAGGAGGGCGCGCATGTGATTGTCCTCGTACTGAGCCGAAATCCAGTCACGAAACGCGGCGGCCGGCTGGTTCAGGTCGTTCGCGATTTCCACGCTCTCGTTCATGTCCCGGTAGACCTCCTCCAGCCGGGCAATGTCCCGGGCGGACAACCGGCCGGCGTCGCGCGCGCGGTTCATGAGCTGACGCATATTCTCGTTGGCGGCGGGGTTCTCGAGATACGGCGGGAGTTGGTTGATCATCCGGGTGAAGTCCGGCGGGGTCATCTCCGGCATCATGGGTTCGAAGCTCGTCAACTGCCAGCGAATGTACGCATCGACGAACGGGTCCCGGTGCTGCCGCTCGGTGATATTCCTCGCGATGTCATCCAGATCAACCTCATCGCTGACCTCGCTCGCCAGGTTCGCCGACTCCCGGGGAAGCGCGCGGTTGCGCAATCCCCGCTCGCCTTCGCGGGTGAGCGTTTCGATGAACGGCCGCACGGATTGCGGCGGGGTGGCGGTCGTGACGGTCAGGCCGGGCGCACTGCCGTTGCCCGGCCAGTCATGCTCGACGACGGTGCAGGAGGCGCTGGTGAGGAATCCGCCCGCCAGAAGTGTGAGCAGGATCATGGCAATCGACGTGGGCCGCGGAATTCTGCGTCTCATACAGCGCATCCTATTCGTGGTGCTTGTTTCGTGCTGCCGGTGTCGTGAAGCTTGTGTCGTGGGGTTGGTTTCGTAGTGAACCGTGACGGGGACGATTCGATTTGACGGTCAAAAGCCAAACGATCACGGCCCCCGACAATTGCCGGGGGCCGTGAGAATTTGTGGGTGGTGGTGAGCGCGGGGTGGTGGGGGCGATTACCACGCAAAGTGCGCGAAGGCCTTGTTGGCCTCGGCCATGCGGTGGGTCTGCTCACGGGTGGCCATCGCCTTGCCTTCGCCCTTGGCGGCGTCGAAGAGTTCCTTGGCGAGCCGGTTGGCCATCGGCTTGCCGGATTCAGACCGGGTCGCCTGCAGGAGCCAGCGGAAGGCGAGCGATTGCTGACGCCGGGCGTTGACCTGCATCGGCACCTGGTAATTCGCGCCACCGACCCGTTTGGAACGCACTTCGACTTCGGGCCGGGCGTTATCAATCGCCTTGCGGAAGAGGGCGATGGCGTTCTCCGGCCCGCCTTCGATCTTTTCCTTCTTGAGACGCTGATCGATCAGATCGAGCGCATCGTACATCACGCGCTGGGCAACGGCCTTTTTGCCGTCCCACATCAGGCAGTTGATGAATTTCGCGAGCACCTTGTCGTTGAAACGGGGATCCGGACGGAGCTGTTCTTCTGACTTCGTAATACGACCGGCCATGGGGCCTCCTTTGCTGGCTCATCTGTTCCCGAATGGGGTCAGCACCGGGAACTCACTGTTCACCGCGTTTCAAAGAGTGGAAGAGGCGTGAAACGCGATTACTTGCCTCAAACTGATTTTTGCTCGGACTGGTTGAGTGCCTCTGGATAATCGAGCGTCGGGCCGATGCCCGGGATCGGATTTGCCGGCCCGGACTTACTTGCCCTGCTTCGTGCCGTACTTGGAGCGGCCCTGTTTGCGGCCATCGACGCCGAGCGTATCGAGCGAACCGCGGACGACGTGGTAACGCACGCCGGGCAGGTCACGCACGCGACCGCCGCGGACGAGCACGATGGAGTGTTCCTGAAGGTTGTGTCCTTCGCCGCCGATGTACGCGGTGACTTCCTTCCCGTTGGACAAACGGACACGCGCGACTTTGCGGAGCGCGGAGTTCGGCTTCTTGGGGGTCACGGTACGCACCTGCAGACACACGCCGCGCTTCTGCGGACATTGATCAAGGTCACGGACCTTGCTCTTGGCCTTGGGGGTGCGGCGGGGATTGCGAACAAGCTGATTGATCGTGGGCATGGGACAGAACTCTCTAAGGGCAGACCAAAACCGCCCGGACACGCCGGGCCGAGCCGCGTAGCTTAGCAGCTCCCGGCATTGGCGGCAACCGATTCGGTGAAATGGTGGTGCCTCCGCACGTGAGAGCCCCCGCTTCGGCTTGCATCGGGCGGCGGAAACCCTACACTGTGGGGCTCGATTTCGCACGGGGCGGTTGGGCCGATCGGCCGCCGCACGGACTTGTGCGAACGGAATCCATCCAGAACCCGAACATCCTTGCGGGAGCGTCCGCCATGAAAGACAAGATTCATCCCCAGTACCATCCCGACTGCAAGGTCTACTATCGCGGTGAGCACGTGATGACCGTCGGCGCGACCGTGCCGGAGATGAGCGTCGAAATCTGGTCCGGATCCCACCCGTTCTTCACCGGCAAGAGTTCCTTCGTGGATACCGCCGGCCGGGTCGAGAAGTTCCAGAAGAAGTTTGCCGGCAACTACTTCAAGGGTAAGAAAAAGAAGTAATCGCCCGCTCGCCGCCCGGCCGACGGGCCGCAGCCCTGACCGCATCACCACGCCGCGTCGACGATCTCGTGCACGCGGCTTTTTCTTTGGGCGTCCGAGGAAGGGACGCGCCGCGCCCCGACCGGCCGCCGCGGAGGGTGGGATTACGGTTCGTTCCCGCCCCACAGACCGCGATCGTGCCGGCGCGCCCGGTTTTCGGCCTGAGCGTACGGCGCGAGCCGGCCGTGGGGCCAGCGTTCGTCGACCGTGGCCCATCCCGCTTCGAGCAACGCTTCGTTGAGGGTCCCGCCGGTACGCAGGCCGACGTGGGCGAGGACGCGGCCGAGCGAATCGCGCGGTCGATCCGGTTCCAGATGCAGGGTGACCCGCTGATCGTCGATCAGTGACTCGACGAAGATCGTGGCCTGGTCCGCGCCGGGTTCCGCTTCCCGCCGGGCGGTTGCCGGCAGGGGTGCGTTCAGTCCCCACAGACGAACGCGCGTGGAGGAACGGCGTTGAACCGGGTCGGACAGGTCGATATCGAGCGTATGGGGACTGATCACGCGCAACACCCGCACCGAGCGGCCGTCGTAGTGGGCCAGATCATCCGGGGCCGGCGCGAGCAGAAGCCCGCTGCGATCCAGGGCGACGAGCCCGGCGAGGAGAAAGAACGCCAGCAGCCACGGCCAGCGCCGGCGGCGCAGACGACGGGCCGCAACCGGACGTCGGGCGGTCATGTGGATTTCACTTTGGAACGCGAGCCGGAGTTTCCGCTCGGGCCGGAGTTCCCCTCGTTCTCGGATTCCTCCGCCAGCTTGGCCCGGCACAATTCCGCGAGTTTCTGGTGGAGCTTCTCGTGGTCCGGCACCACATCGAGCCGCTCGAGCAGGGTATCGATCTGCTTCGTCAACTCCTGACCGGTGTCGATCATCTCCATCGCCCAGTCGCCGATCGCCTCCATGACGTCCAGGAACCACGCCATCGAGGGCGCCTCCACACTCTTCGGCGGGTTGACCTTCGTTCGCACGGTCGAACCCGCGCCGATGGCGACGATCGGTTGCAATTTCAACTGGGTCAACGGCTCCCGGCAGATCACGGCCACGGGCACTTCACGCTGCAGGGCGGCGAGCCGAAAGCGCCGCGCATCGGCGCCGACCAGCGGCGGCTGCACGAGGTAGCAGCCGGCCTCGATCGACATGTTTTCCGTCACCGACTGATCGAGCACGGTGACGCCCGGGCCGGCCTCGGCGGCATCAATGGCGAGTTGAACGCGCTGGCGGCGGGCTTCCTGCAGCGGCAGCGCAATCCGTGACATGCGATCCCAGTCTTCAATCTGCCGGGACATCTGCAGCGCCTTCAACGCCATCCGTTCGGCCTCGAAATACGCGGTGCGCATCAGCGCGGCGCTGGCCTTTTCCATCAGATCGTCGATCTTTTTCTGTTTGGCACTGGATGGCATGGTCGGGACATTCCTTCAGAGCGTTCGGGGAAGTGCATCGCGGCGAATCAGCGGTCCAGTCCCCGTTGCAGTGAATCAAGCATGTCACGCCAGTTCTGGATGACCCCCGGAAAATCGTAGAGCAGCGTATCCGCGAGCGCGAGATGATCCTGCGCTTCCAGTTGCTCACGGACGACCATGAGCTGCTTGCGCAGTTGTTCAATGATCTCCGGCGCCGTGGTGTCATTCACCTTGAGCTCGTTCAGGTCGACGTCGATCAGTTCGGTGCCCTGCTGCACGGCCTGCCGGACGGCAAGCCAGATGCCGCAGACTTCCCGGATTTCGTCCATCGCTTCGGTTTGCTGATCGGCCTGTATCTTCTCCGCCGCGCGCGTCTGCAGGGTCTCGGCTTCTTCCAGCGCGGCGACGGCATCGACGAAGGTCTGCTGCACCAGATCACGCGGTTCGGCGGAGGTCAATCGCACTTCGCCGGCCATCCGGCCGAGGCATTCCGGCTCTTCAAGTTGCGGCTGCCCCCACGCTTCGCCGTCCACCTCGATCTCGACAATCATGCGGCCGCGCTCTTCCGCGAGCGAGGCGCACGCCGCAATCGCCGTGCCGACCGAATCGGCCTGCAGGTCACATGGTTCGGAATCGAGCCAGATCTGCATGGAAAATCCTCCAGGAGAGTGCAATCGGCGATCTGACCCGGCGACTTTACCGGACGAAAGCATCTTCCAGTTCGTCGGCCAGAACCTGATTGCCCAGATCGATCCGGATCGCGCCGGCCGGATTGACCTCGATCAGGATCGGCGCGGCGGGGGAAATCATCATCATGCCCTGCTCCTCCGATTCCGCATCGTTCATCAGCGCGCCGATCATCGCGATCAACGTATGGAAATCCTGCGGTTCACACAGGAGCGGATCGCGCGTGTTGAGTTCGACCGTCGCGGCGGCGTCGACTTCCTGCCAGTCCTCGTTCTCCGCGAGACTGAACGCCACGGCGTCGAAGACCTTCCGCCATTTGCCGACCGGCACCAGCAGAATCTGATCCATGTGGAGCAGGTGAATGATATGTTCGATGACTTGCGGCAGCCGCTCCATCTCGATGGAAATCGCCGTCGCGCCTTCGGCCGGTTCGACGGGACTTTCCGCGGTCGAGAGATGCAGCCGCACGTGCTCGTCGCCGGCATTCATCTTCAGAAAGACCTTCTCCTCGCCGCGCGGGTCGTGCTCAATCCCCTGGCTGCTGAGTACTTCGTTGACTTCGCTTTCGCTGACGAATTCCACCTGCGGTCTCCACGGTTACGGTATCTGAAGCAATGAATCCTGAACGTCAAACGCGTGCGGCGCCGGGGACTGTCCCCGACCCTCGGTACTGTACCGCGCGCAACGGATCAGGGGGAACCGTGGCCGGAAAGCCCGAATTCATCCGCCCGAGTTCGCCGACCCGTCGATTCACGCGAATATCCGCCCCGCCCCGTCGATTGTTTCCTCCCCCGCGACGGGTGACGCCCCCATCGCGACGCCGGTACGGATAGGATATCGAACGAGCAGGATTCTGCGCGACTGGGAACAGCCATGAAAACCGCACTTTTCGTTTGCACCGGAAACACCTGCCGGAGCCCGCTGGCGGAAGCGATCGCGCGGGATTGGTCGCGTCAGCAGGGCTTGCGGGATCGGCTTTTCTTTGCTTCCGCCGGCACCCACGCCACCAGCGGTTCGCCGGTCGCTGAGGAGACGGTGGTCGCACTGCAGAGATTTGGCATCGAGCATCGCGGGACGTCAAAGCCCCTCACCGCCGAGATGATTCGCAAAGCCGATCATGTCATCTGCATGACCCCGGATCATGCGGAGGAAGCGCGTCATCTCGTGGAGAATGACCCCGATGCCTCGGCGAAGATCGTCCTGTTGAACCCGGATGAGCCGATTGACGATCCGGTGGGCATGGGTCAGAAGGCGTACGACGAGCTCGCGAAAAAGTTCCAGACTTTGATCCCGCAACGTATGAAGGATTTGCTCAACCATGAAGATCGCTCTCGGATCGGATCATCGGGGTGATCACGCCATCTCGTCGTTGGCGCAGCATCTGCGCGATCGCGGTCACGAGATCATCATCGTCGGGCCGTGTGACGGTCAGTCACGTGACTACCCGGATGAGGCGTATCTCGTCGCCAAGGCCGTCACCGGCGGCGCGGCGGACCGCGGCGTGCTCGTGTGCGGATCCGGCAACGGCATCTGCATCGCGGCCAACAAGGTCGCCGGAGCCCGCGCCGCGATCGGGTATTCCATCGAAGCCGCGGAAATGGCCCGGCGGCACAACGACGCCAACGTGATCTGCTTTTCCGGCGATCACTCGGATGTTGACGTCATCGCCCGTTCGGTGGACGCCTTTCTCCGCGCCGAATTCGAAGGCGGACGTCATGCCCGCCGCGTCAAAAAGATCGAAGCGATCGAGCGCGGCGAAGATCCGAAGAAGATCACCGCGACGTCGACATCCTAATCGTGCATCCGCCGCCCGTGCCGCTACCATCGCGGCATGAACTCTGAGAACGAAATCAAGACGATTGCCTGGATCGGGACCGGCGTGATGGGCCGGGCGATGGCCGATCACCTGCTGAAAGCGGGTTTCCAACTTCGGATTTTCACCCGGACGCGCGCGAAGGCCGAGCCGCTGCTCCAGAGCGGGGCGGCGTGGGCGGACGCGCCGGCCGACGCCGCGGCGGGCGCGGACGCCGTGATCAGTATCGTCGGCGACCCGAAGGACGTGCGGGAGACGTATTTCGGCGCCAACGGCGTCCTGTCGTTGGAGCGTCCACCGTCTCTATTGATCGACATGACCACCAGTGAACCGTCACTGGCGATCGAGATTGCCGATGCCGCCCGGGCGAAGGGGGCGGGCAGTCTCGACGCACCCGTCAGCGGAGGGGATGTCGGCGCCCGCAACGCCACCCTGTCGATCATGGTCGGAGGCGCTCCGGATGATTTCGAACGGGCGCTGCCGATGTTCCGCGCGATGGGCAGGACGATTCTCCATCAGGGTGATCCCGGCGCGGGGCAGCATACGAAGATGGTGAACCAGATTCTGATCGCGACCGGCATGATCGGTGTCTGCGAGGGGCTGATCTACGCGCAACGTGCGGGACTCGATCCCCTGCGGGTCATTGAGTCCGTCAGCACCGGTGCCGCGGGGTCCTGGTCGGTCAGCCATCTCGGGCCGCGCATGATCGCCCGCGATTTCGAACCGGGTTTCTACGTCGAACACTTCGTGAAGGACCTCGGGATCGCGGTGGCCGAAGCGGAGCGGATGGGGCTCGATCTGCCGGGGCTGACGCTGGGGCGGGCGTTGTACCGCCGGGTCGAGAAGGCCGGGGGTGGCCGAAAGGGCACGCAGGCGTTGTTCACCGCTCTTGAAGAGCTCGCAGCATCAACGTCCGATTCGGCATGATGATGATGCATTTGCGCCAATCTCAAATCGACTGTTGAAGCCGTGCCGAGAGCGACGAATAATCAGTCGTCGTTGAATCGCGCACACGGGAGACCGCCATGGCCGTGCAAATGGAACTCTCGCGGATCTTCATCCGCGAAATGACGGACATGCAGATTATCGAATTGACGGAGGTCGGCGGTGAGCGGACCTTTCCGATCGTGATCGGTCTCGCCGAGGCGTTTGCCATTGAACGCCGCCTGAAGGGCATTGAAATCCCCCGGCCCCAGACGCACGACCTGTTGGCGTCCACCATCACCCATCTCGGCGGCCGGCTGCGCGAGATCATCATCAGCGATCTGGCCGAGGGAACGTTCTTCGCCAAACTCATCATTGAACAGGATGGCGATGAAATCGAAGTGGACTCGCGGCCGTCGGACGCCATCGCGCTCGGAGTGGCCGAAGGCGTCCCGATCTACGTTGCCGAGCACGTCCTCAGTCAGACCGAAGCCGATGCCGCAATCGAACACAACGAGATTGAGTTCGGCTTTGATGATGATGACGAAGATGAAGAGGATGATGGCGAGGGTGAGTTTAAACTCAAATGGGAATGACCGAACCGGGAGAACATCTGCTCGAGAGCGAACCGGCCGGGCGTGACCCGCTGCCGCAGCGGTACCTGACGGACGAACCCGGGGTCGGCGGCCAGATCAAGCAGCGCCCCGAAGACTTTCTCGTCGACGAACAGCCGCTCTATGACCTTGAAGGTGCGGGTGAGCATCTGTACCTCGGGGTCGAAGCCACGAACGTGTCGCACCTCGAACTGATGAGCTGCCTCCGGCGTCACTTCGGCGTCAAGGAGAGCGCCATCGGCTACGCGGGGATGAAGGACAAGGTCGGCGTCACCCGGCAGATGGTTTCGCTCCACCTGCCCCAGGATCCACCCGCGGTGGTATTGCCCCACGAACGCATCAGGGTGCTTTGGACGGATCGCCACCGCCACAAACTGAGGCGGGGTCATCTGCGCGGCAACCGCTTTTCCATCCGAATCCGTGAGGTTGATCCGCTCAAAGCGCCCTCGGTTGGCCGGATCCTCCGCAAACTCGAAGAGACCGGCGTGCCCACGTACTTCGGAGCGCAGCGGTTCGGGTACCGGCGCAACAATCACATCGTCGGGCTCCACCTTCTCCGGCAGGACTGGAAGGCGTTGATCGATGAAGTGCTCGGAACCGGAGGCACACCCTACCCGGCTTACCAGCAGGAGCGAAGGGTTCAGTTCGACGCGGGCGAGTACGAGCGGGCGCTGACGCCGTGGACGACGGCGGATCGGGCCGAACGAATGATTCTGCGGGCGCTCTGCCGGGGCGCATCACCGAAGGAGGCGTGCTACGCGACCGGCCGCACCACCTGGTCCTTCTGGATCAGCGCGGTTCAGTCCGCGATCTTCAATCGCGTTCTCGATGAGCGCATCGCGCTGGGGACTTTCGGAACGTGCCTGCCCGGCGATCGCGCGTGGAAGCACGACCGACGCCGTACGTTTCGGGTCACCGACGAAGAGCTGGAGAGCGGCGAACTTGCGGCGCGGGCCTCGCGATTCGAGATTTCGCCGTCCGGTCCGCTCTGGGGGCGCAAGATGGATCGCGCGGAAGGGAAGATCGACGAACTCGAGCGTGCCGCGGCGGAGCAGTTCGGTATCGGCCCGGAACTGCTCCAGGAAGGCCGCGATGCCCCCGAAGGCGGGCGGCGGCCACTGCGGGAAACGATCCGGGACCCCGAAGTTGATTCGGGTATCGATGAACACGGCGGGTACATTCGGGTTGCATTCGACCTGCCGCGCGGCATCTACGCCACGATCGTACTGCGGGAACTCATGAAGAATGACGGCGCTGAGACGTGATCGTCATCAAGCCGCTGAGCCGGGGCAAGCGGTCAATCGTGCCGGAGCGCGACGATCGGATCCTTGCGGCTGGCCACGATCGCCGGGTAGATTCCGAATCCGAGTCCGACGGCGGCGGCGACGGCGAACGAAACCACGATCGACCAGCCGGTGACCTGCGTTTCCATCCGGAAGTCGGGGTCGATCATGTCGCGCAGGCGGGGCAGATCAAGGATCATCGGGAGCACCCCTTCCACACCGACGGAGATCGCCACGCCCAGCGCGACGCCGAGGAGGCCGCCCAGGGCCGAAAGCGATCCGGTTTCGACCAGGAACTGGGCGACAATGTGTCGGCGCGTCGCCCCGAGCGCACGCCGAATGCCGATTTCGCGGGTGCGTTCGGTCACGGAAGCGAGCATGATGTTCATG
Organism: Phycisphaerales bacterium; assembly: GCA_007127615.1. Lineage (GTDB taxonomy): Bacteria > Planctomycetota > Phycisphaerae > Phycisphaerales > SM1A02 > SKZB01. Next base: position 14,020 of record SKZB01000131.1, read on the forward strand.
ATTCCGATGCCGCCGATGAGCAGACTGATGGCGGCGATGGAGATCAGAACGACGTTCCAGACGAGGGCGGTTTTGCGCGCGCTTTCGAGCAGTTCCCAGGGCACGATCAGGTTCACATCGTCCATGTCCGGATGCTCCTGCGCGATGATGCGGCGCATCCGTTCGGATGTCTCGATGACCTTTTCGGTTGATGCTGCGGTGACGTAGATTTCGTGGATCTCGACCTGTTCGCCGGAGAAGGACCCCGCCTGCCGGCGCATGACGATATCGGTGAACTCCAACTCGGCGGTGGTGATCGGAATGTGGACATCCATGTTCCAGTCGCGCCCGACGAGCGCGGAGCCGCTGCCTCCGGCCAGGCCGATCGGTTGCATCACGCCGACGATGCGAAACACGCGGTCGTCGATGCGCAGATCCTTGCCGTGAGGATCCTCCAGCGGGAAGAAGCTCTCCGCGACGCCCGCGCCGATCACGGCGACGCGTGATCGCCGTTCGAGATCTTCATCGGTGAGATATCGCCCGCGCGGTTCAATCCTGAGATTGGCCGCGGCGCGCAGGTCGGGGGTGGTGCCGTAGGCCTGAGATGTGGTGCGCCGGGCGTTATAGGAGACTTCCGCCCCGACGGATTTCAGCGGCACGATGAAGAGCGCATCGGCGAGAAAGTGCTCCACCCGCCGAAGGTCGCGGCGGGTCAGGCCAAAGCTGGCCACAAAGGAGCGTTCCTGCGAGCCCATCGCGGCGGATTCCGGCGGCTGCACGGAGCGGACGATCACGTTCGTCGCGCCGAGCGCCTGGATCTCACGCAGCGCGGCCTGTTTGTTCCCCTCGCCGATGGAGACCATAATGATCACCGCCGCCACGCCCAGAATGATCCCCAGACTGGTCAGGATCGAGCGCAGTTTGTGCAGCAGCAGATTGGTCAGACCCAGGCGCAGGGTTTCTAGCAGGAAGCTCATGGCAGAGGGGTATCAGACGTGGGTCCGTTTCACGGACGGGCTTGCGGCGGAGTGATTGGTCGGACACAAAGATCCGCGGCGCGGCAGTGTGCTTGCTGATCATGCTATACCCGCTCAAGGAGCTTCGGTGGCACAGATCGAGTTACTCAACGAAGAAGAGGCGAAAAACGGCTGGCGATTCCGGTTGCAGGTCCTCGATGATGCCGGTGGGTTGCGCCGCTACGCGGTGAACCTCGCCTGGGTGGATTACAACCACTGGTCACCCGACGGCGCGGATGCGCCCGCCGCCGTGGCCGAAGCGGCATTGCGGTGTCTGCTCGACTTATCGGCGTCGTCCATGACGGTGCCGGATCGGTTCGACGCCTCGGTGGTGCGGCGATTGGTTCCGGATGCCGATGCGCAGATCGTGCGCCGGATCGCGGGGACGGGGATGGGCTGAGCGGGACGCGGCCGGCGTTCGCGGTCAGGGTCAATCGGTGGTTTCGGTATGGCCGGCGAGGTCGGAGGCCCGGGCGGGAATACTGAGGAGTTGGTTCAACCGCGCCACGCCGCCCCGTTCGGAAACCCCGATGCGCATCGCGCGGCCGGCCAGGACCGCGGCACCGTCGGGCAGACGGAAGGAGCGGATGGCCAGGTCTCCCGGTTCCAGTCCGGAGACGATGCGGCGCATCTGGCTGAACTCCGGCGCGACGACGAACAGTTCGACGTTCATGAGCCGCTCGCTGCGATTGGTGACGTACTGCGTCACGATGAGATCCTCTTCGCCGGTTTCAACGTTCAGCGCGGTGCGCCAGGTGGCGGTGAACTCGAGATCTTCCAGACCGACCTCGAATTCCGCGGAAACGGACAGGTCGTACTGCCCGTCGGCCTGCAGGCGGATATCGGCCTTCAGGTGCCGGGTGCCGGCCAGGATGCCCCGATCCAGCACGATCTGCACGGGCATGCGCCCGGTTTCGCCCGGTCGAATCAGAAAGTCGTGCTGTCGCGGCGCGATTCGAAGGTCATCCTGCTCGTGGAGGCGCAGCGTGCCGGAGATCGGCACCGGCCAGGGGTTATGCAGAAGCAGCTCATGCTCGTGCGCGCGATTCTCTGCGGGAAGAAAACCCGGATCGAGGGCGAAACTGTCACGAAAGCGAACCAGGTCAAGGCTGACGTCCTCGATAATGATCGGCATCGGGGTCAGTGTGAATTCGTGGCCCTCGGCGGTGAGGTAGGCCGTCTGGCTGTTACCGAAGATGTCAAAGATCGTGAGATGATCATCGCTGAGTTGCATGGTGAAGCGCCGTTCCGCGGCCGGGTCGAGATCGTGCAGCCACGCGATGAGCGCGTCGTCGCCGGGCTCGTCGCCGCGAAGCAGCCAGCCGGAGATCTGATCGCCGAGATGAACCGTGCCGTCGAACCGGCGCCGGTGGAGGTGATCGATCATCTGCCGAATCACCCCGAAGTTGGGGGTCGGCATGAGCCCGCCCCCGTTGCCGGTTCCGGCCATCCACGGCGCCGGTGTCGTCAGCAGGTCGGGATCCATCCGCCACGCGTGCAGCAGGCGCAGAAATCCGTCCAGCGTGGCTTCGCGCGTGGCGTAGTGATGCGCGATCGGCGGTTCGACCGCGAGCATCCGCCGCTGCGCCCCTTGCTGCCACGGCTCGACGGCCTCCGGAATCGAGTGGGCGTTCACCGTGGCGGGGATCCAGATCGACGCGGCCTGCAGCGCTTCGATTGAAGTTTCCACCTGTTCCACACTGAAGGGAACGTACACCGTCGGGTTGGGCACGAATTCCGAGATCGTCCGGCGCACCCGTCGAATGAGTTGAGCCAGGTTCGGCTGATCGAAGGCATGTTCATTATCCGCGGCGCCGATCTGCCAGTGCTCGACTTCGAGGCCGTAGTTGACCAGCAGTTGATCGAGATATGCCCGCCACATCTGAACATCATCCGCGAGTGCCGGCAGGACTTCGCTGACGGTCCGGTCGTGTCGCTGCGCCAGCTCTGCGGGCATGCTGTGCAGTGAAAAGATCAAACGGGCGTCGTGTTCCCGGAGCGCTTCCACCGCGGGGCGCATCGATTCGTACCGGCTCCGGACCTCGCGGCTGGACAGACTCGTATCCAGGACCGGCATGATGACCGTGCCCACATCAAGTCGGTCAACCAGGTCGTTCAGTTCGGCCGAATGCTTCCACCAGTCGGGTGGCAGCTCGACCGCGAAGTGATTGTGCCAGCCGTGGAGCGGCCGGTGGCGCGGCGGGAGGACCAGGAAATCCAGCCAGCGTCGGGCGGTGAGCTGTCCCTCCGTGCGGATATCGAGCAGGGCCCGGTACCAGCCGAAGGCGGGTGTCTCAATCTCGACATCCCGCGGGTTGATCGCCTGCGGCCGGTCGATGATCTTCTCCCAGATGACGCTGCCGTCGAGATCGAAAATCCGCAGGTGCGCTTCCAGATCCGCGTGCGCCAGGTCGCGAACCTTCATCTGCAGAACCGTTTGATTGGTGTCGATCGCCACATGACCCGGGGTTCGCGTCGTCAGCTCGATGCGCGGGACGTGCCAGACGGTGACGTCATCGAACCACACGGTGCCGCGGACATCTTCAATGGCCGGCTGGTGCTCACCGCTCGAAATGCCGCGGAATTGACGCGGCTGAAAGGTCTGAAGTTCGATTCCGAGATCCGCGGCGGTCGGGTGGTCGCCCCGAACGGTCACGGCGAGCACGGACCATTCGCCTTCGGAACGAATCATGCGGCTCTGTTGGATGGTCGGCTGAATGATCGCGCCTTGCTTGTTGTACAACCAGGCGGACAGTCCGGCACGCGCCTGCTGCAGATCCTTCGTGCGGACCCGCGCCGTGACGACGTAGTCGGCATAGGGCATGATGGGGATGACCGCCGTCGGCACGCGCGCCGCCATGGACCCGCCGTCGAGCTGAAACTCAAACGACCAGCGACCGGTGGCGGCCATGCGGTCGGAGAGGCGCATCGCGCCGAACGGTGGGAACCCCCGGGCCGCGCCGTCCTCGGCGCCGTAGCGAAAGAAATGCAGCGGCATCTCGTAGGGGGCGACCTCGGCCTCCTCAAAGCTGAAATGGCGAACCAGCCGGTGCATTCGGTACGGCTCGGGCATGTCCGTCAGGTCCGGCCCGGCGAAGCCCTGCAACAATCGTGGGGTCTCCTCGGCGCCGAGAGGCGTCCCGCTCAGGACGACCCCGGCGACCGCGACCGTCAGCCTCCGAGCCCATCGGCGCGAGATGATTCGGTTCGGGGCGGTGGGAAGATGGAACCAGTGCAGCAGGGACATCTCTGGCTGTTATCGGTCGATTGGTGCAACAACTTCACGTTTGCCGATGTTCTTGGGGCGGGATCGTTATCTTCCTCCCCCACAGAGGTTTGCCACCATGGCTGCACTCATCCGCGGAATTCTCATCACCCTGATCGCCGCGGGCGTCATCCTTTTCATCTTCCTGCGTCTCTCGATCGATCAGCGGCAGAAGGCCCTGGAAGAAATCGAAGCGCTCAACCAGCAGCTCGAACAGCGAATCGCCCAGCGCGAGGCGATGCTGGAGCGGCTCGGCCGGTCCCGCCGCCTGGCCCACCTTGAGATCATCGAGCAGACCTCGGGCGACGCGGGTGACCCGGTCGAGACGACGATCGAGTTCATCGAGTTGAACGAGGACGGCCGGGAGATCGCGCGGCAGCGGATCACCGTGCCGGGCGCGACCATCTACGTCGATGCCTGGACGGTCAAATTCGACCATCATCAGGTCGCCGAAGGCCACCCCATGCAGGGCCGGACACTGGTCCTGTTGCGCCGGATTTTCTCCGATTCACTCGCGCCGCGCGACGGAATTGAACTCGACACCCCCGGCGCGGTGCCGCCCGGCTACACCGCTTCGGATGTCAGCCGGTACGAGCAGGGACTCTGGGAGCAGTTCTGGCAGATTGCGACCGACAACACGCTTGCCCGTGCGATGGGCGTGCGGGTCGCGCAGGGCGAAGCGGTCTACAAGCCGGTCGAGAAGGGCGACCGGTACGAGTTGATCGTCGATGCCGCCGGCGGGATCAGTCTCATGCCGCTCGATCGGGTCTCACCCGGCGCGCTGGGATCCGCGGGGCCATGAGCCGACCCTCCGCCGCCCCGGCGTTGGAAGTCCTCCAGAAAAGGATTCCGCAGTGCGCGCGCTGCCCGGAACTGCGCGCTTACCTCGACGAAGTCGGCCGCACCAGACGCCGCGCGTACGCCGACTGGACCTACTGGGCCCGGCCGGTGCCCGGCTTCGGGGATGCCGGCGCCCGGATCATGATCGTCGGGCTGGCGCCGGCCGCGCACGGAGCGAACCGAACCGGGCGCATGTTCACCGGTGACCGGTCGGGGGACTTCCTCTACGCCGGCCTCTACCGCGCGGGTCTGGCGAACCAGCCCGAAGCCGTCGCGCGGGACGACGGCCTGAAACTCTCGAACGTGTACATCACCGCCTCGCTGCGCTGCGCCCCGCCGGCGAACAAACCGGCCCCCGCGCAGCTTCGGCGCTGCCGGCCGTACCTCCTCGAGGAAATCACCGCCCTGCAGCCACCGGTCCTGCTCTGCCTGGGCGGGATCGGCTGGAACGCCGCGCTGACGGCCCTGCGGGAGTTGAAGCGGCCGGTCCCCACCCCGAAGCCGAAGTTCGGTCACGGCGCGGAATGCCCGATCGGGCCGCTCACCCTGCTCGGCTGCTACCACGTCAGCCAGCAGAACACCTTCACCGGCCGGTTGACCGAAACCATGCTGGACCGCGTGCTCGAACGCGCCAAGTCACTCGCGGGCGGTTGAAAATACCGGCCGGGCCGGTTCATCCGAGATCGATCCGGATGCGCGGTACACTTTCCGCCATGAAGAAAGTCTGGCTCAACGGCGAACTGGTGGATCAGGAAAAAGCGACCGTCTCCGTGTTCGATCACGGGCTGCTGTACGGCGACGGCTGCTTTGAAGGTATCCGCATGTACAACGGGCGCATTCTCAAGCTCGGCGCTCACCTTCGCCGCATGTACCAGTCCGCGGAAAAGCTCCGTCTCAAGCCCGCGTACGACCCGGAGACGATCGATCGCGCGATCCGGGAGACGATTGCCGCCAACGGTTTGAATGATGCGTACATTCGACTGATCTTTACGCGCGGCGCGGGCACGCTCGGTCTGCATCCTTTCAAGTGCCCGACGCCCGGCACGATCATCATCGCCGACACGATTCAGCTCTACCCCGAAGAGTTATACGAGAACGGCATGAAGGTCGTCGTGGCGGAGCGGCCGCGGATTCCGATCCGTTGTCTCGACCCGTCGGTCAAGTCGCTGAACTATCTCAACAACATCATGGCGAAGATCGAAGCGATCGACGCCGAGGTACTCGAAGCGATCATGCTGAACGTTGATGGACAAGTCGCGGAATGTACCGGCGACAACATTTTCCTCGTCAAGGACGGCCGAATCACCACTCCGCCGCGCGAGGCGGGCATTCTGATGGGGATCACGCGCCAGTTCGTGATGGACGAGATTGCCCCGGCGTGCGGTCACGTCGTGGAGGAGGAACTCTTCCCCCTCGAAACGCTGCTGGAAGCCGATGAAGTCTTTCTCACCGGCACGGCCGCGGAGATCATCGGCGTCAGCCAGGTCGATGAACACACCATCGGCCATGGGCAGGTCGGGCCGATCACCCGGCAGCTCAATCAGGAATTTCGGAATCAGACGGCGGAAAACGCACCGGAAGATTGATTGGTCCGGTCGAAACTGAGCCCTTGACCTGCGGGGAACCATGCGCTGCCGAAACTGTGACTACGCACTCTGGAACCTGACGACTCGCGCGTGTCCGGAGTGCGGCACAGACTTCAAGCCGAGTGAGTACACCTTTTCGCCCAATAAAGTCTGCTTCTGTTGTCCGGACTGCCAGCAGACGTATTTCGGTCAGGATGCGCAGGGCCACCTGCAGCCGCCGACGTTCGACTGCGTCAAATGCGGCCGGCGAATCGACATGGATGAGATGGTGCTGCGTCCCGCGCCGGGCGCGAGCGAGGCCGAGACCATGCCGCCGCGACTGCCGTGGGCCGATCGCAAAGGCGGCCGGATCGGCGACTGGTGGCGAACGTGCTGGATGGCGCTGATTCAGCCGCACCTCCTCGGTGAGCGGGTGCTCCGGTACGGCGCACCGACGCGCGCGCTGTCATTTTTCAGCGTGACCCAACTGGTGATCTACGGTTCGTTCTTTACATTCTTCTGCGCGATCATGGGGCTGTTCGCTCTCGCCATCATGCCGGGTCCGGACATCCTGTTCTTTGGTCTGTTCCTCGTTCTGTATCTTGTATTCGTGTTCATCATTTTGCTGATTTACACCGTCATCTGGGCGCTGATCGCTCATCTCGTGTTGAAGATGACCGGCCCGGTCGCAAAGCCCCTCGGACAGACGATGAACCTGCTGTTCTACAGTTCCGGCGCGAACCTTGCGACCATCGTGCCGTGTTTCGGCTGGTACTTCGGCTGGCTCTGGTGGCTCGTCAGCGCGATCATCATGCTGCGGGTCGGGCAACGGGTCGCGGTGTGGCGGGCGGTCCTGGCGGGACTAGCCCTGCCGGTCTTCTCGACGGTGATTGTGATTGTTCTCTACTCGGGCGCCATCGCGTTCACGGCGTTCCAGCCTGGTTTCGCGCCGGCGGTCGGCCGGCAGATGCCGCCGAACGCCGCGGCCAACAGCATGAATCAGCAGTTGCAGATCTACATGATTCAAAATCGAAACGAGCTGCCCGATCACGCAGCGCGGTTGCTGGTCGGGGATTCGGTCCGTCCTGAACTCTTCCTTCCGCGCGGCAGCACGGAGACGACGCTCGATGTCCGCGTGGGCGGTTACGCCCTGGATGCCCTGCGCACCATGTCCGCGCAGGAAAGGAGGGCCGCCATCGATCTGGCGGCCGAACGTCTGCCCGACGATGTCATCGCCCACCGGCTCGGCGCGTTCGTCTTTACCTACCACGGCATCGATCCCGCCGATGCGGATGCCAATCTCTGGCTCGCCGTGCTCATCGACGCGGATCCGGAATCGGTTCATCTGCTTCTGCGCAGCGGCCGGACGCGCGCCGTTCTCAACGATGACTTTGGGAATGATCTGGAAGATCAGAACCGGCTGCGGCGCCGGCATGGTCTACCCTCGCTGACCGATCCGCGCGATGTGACCCACGATCGACCGATGCGCCCGGCATTCCTGGACTGATCGAGGTCCGTCGTCTCGAGTCGACGGTGAAGCCGAATTGTGCCGCATACGAGGCGTCATTTCGATTTCTCCCCCGGGGCATTTGATCGGCCGGGAACCGCCGGGCAGATCTGTCGCTCCTGCCGGGCAACATCGACGACGCACCGAAAGACACCGACCCACGGACAGATTCACAGGAGCAATTTCATGACAGAAACTCAGATCGACTGCCCGATGCCCGCCAAACCGCAGCGACAGCACGCCTGGCTGCAACAACTCGTTGGCGAATGGACCTGCGAATTGGCGTCCAGCATGGAGCCGGATCAACCCC
>SKZB01000296.1 GCA_007127615.1 Phycisphaerales bacterium
CCGGTTCGCCGAACCGGGCGATCTCGATCAGCTTTCGGCGCTCCAGCAGCAGGTGCGGGACCTGCTGCGCGAAATGGCGGAACGTCAGGGCATTGAGTTCACGCGCGAGGGCTACCAACTGACGCCCCAGGCGTACCGGCTCTTTCAGTCAAAATTACTCGAACAGATTTTCAGTGAGCTCGATGCTGCCCGACGCGGCCGGCACGCCGGCCCGATCACCGGCGAGGGGGCGGTCGAACTGCCGCGCACCAACCCCTATGAGTTCGGCGACTCCGTCACGCACATGGATATCCCCCAGTCCATGATCAATGCGATGGTGCGGGCGGGCACCACGTCACCCGGGCAGAAGGACATTCTGGCGACTTCGTTCGGGCGCATGCGGCCGGAAGATATTGAGATTCATGAGACGCGCAATACGCCGAAGTGCGCTTCCGCGGTCATCATGGACATGTCCGGATCGATGCGTCACGGCGGGCTCTACGTCAACGCCAAACGGATGGGACTCGCGCTCGACGGATTGATCCGCAGCGAGTATCCCGGCGACTACCTGCAGTTCATTGAAATGGCCACCTTCGCCAAACCGCGGCATATCTCCGAGGTTCCCGCCATGATGCCCAAGCCGGTGACGGTGTACGACCCGGTCGTTCGCTTCAAAGCCGACATGAGCGATCCGCGGATCAGTGAGTTGGATGTCCCGCCCCACTTCACCAACATTCAACACGCGCTGCGGCTCGCGCGACAGTTTCTCTCCGGTCAGGACACCCCCAACCGTCAGATCATGCTCATCACCGACGGGCTGCCGACCGCGCACTTCGAGGACGAAACGCTGTACATGCTCTACCCACCGCATGACCGCACGGAAGAAGCGACCATGCGAGAAGCGCAGCTCTGCCGGCGCGAGCAGATCGTGATCAACGTATTCCTCCTGCCGAGTTGGAACCAGTCGCACGAGGATATTCAGTTCGCGCAGCGGATGGTCGAAATGACCCGCGGCCGCGTGTTCTTCACCGCCGGCAAAGACCTCGACCGGTTCGTGGTCTGGGACTACGTGAGCAACCGTCGCGCCGTGATCGGATAGACGACAGCGCGCTTCACGTCGCCGCATGCGCCCCATGCGTCCAACCGCGGGGATCATCCCGTCACTCGAACGATCACTCAGGACGGCTTGCGGAAGTGGAAGATGCCCCAGGAGAGGTAGCCATTCTTCCCGCCATCGATCCAGTGGCCGAGGCCCTTCTTCATTCGATCGATGTACTCGCGGCTGACCACGCCCGCGATCTCTTCCTCGCGCCGCTCGGTTTCCGCGAGCACGCGGCGGTAGTGATTGACCAACTGGTGCGTGTGCTCCTCGAAGCCGACCTCTTCCCAGCCGAGCTTCTTCGCCTGCTCGCGGTAGAACGCCGGCGAGCCGAGCGTCTCGAGGTGGATGCGATCCAGGATCGGCTGAAGGACGCCCTCGGGGCAGTCATCGGCCTGCATCGGATCGGTGAAAACCAGTTCCCCGCCCGGCTTCAGAATGCGGTCGATTTCCTCGAGCACTTTGATCCGTTCGCCACTGTGGAGAAAGGCGTCCTGAGACCAGACGATATCGAAGGATGCGTTCTCCGCCGGGACGGATTCGAAGCTGGCATCGACGACTTCGATGAGTGAGTCGAGCTTCTGCTCGCGGTTCATCTGCCGGTCGCGCTCGTTCTCGACTTCGCTGAGGTTGAGCGCGATGACGTGGCAGCCGTACCGTTTCGCAAGGCATCGGGCCGATCCGCCGTACCCGGCACCGAGATCAATGACGCGGGCGGATTCATCGAGGTTCCCGAGCCGCGCGGCCATCTTTTCGACGGTGCGGCGGCTGGCGTCCGCGATGGGTTCGTCGTCGGATTGGTACAGGCCGATGTGGATGTCTTCGCCGCCCCAGATGGTGAAGTAGAAATTATCCGCATCGTCGCTGTTGTAATATTCGCGCGCGGTGCTGACCGCCGGTGAGTACTGAGTGCTCATACGTGCGTGGTTCCTTCCTCGTGTTCATCGTCGGGACGGTAGTACTTCTCCGCGACGTGGATATAGAAATCCGGCTGCTCTTCGCGGTAGGTTTCCTGGAAGTCTCCGTAGGTGTTGACGGTCTGGAATCCGACTTCATGCATCAGACGCCGCGTGTAGTCCTTCCGCAGCGGGAACATGTTGAGGTGGTACGCCGCGCCATCCGGGAAGGTGTACCGGAAGCGGGCAAGGCCATCGTCGATGTGCTCGGGAACGGCCTCGACATCTTCACCACAGTAGTAGTACTTGTGTTTCGTCGAGAAACCGGCATCGAGCATCGTATCGTAGTTCCGCTGATCAAGAATCAGGACGCCATCGTGGCGCAGCGTGGCGTAGAACTCCGCCAGCGCCTTGCGCCGATCCCGTTCGCTGAAGAGGTGCGTGAAGGAGTTGCCCAGACAGATCACCGCATCGAAAACGGTGTGCACATCGCGGTTCAGCCAGCGCCAGTCGGCCTGAATCGTGCGCAGGATGTGGCCGCGCTTGCGACCGTTCTCGAAGGCCTTGGCGAGCATGTCCGGCGCGCCGTCCACGCTGACCACTTCAAAGCCGGCTTCGATCAGGCGCGTGGAGTGGAAACCCGTCCCCGTCGCCACATCGAGCACCCGCTTCGCCCCGCGTTCGCGGAGCATGCGGATGAAGAAGTCAGATTCACTCTCCGCCCGGCGCTCCCAGTCAATCAGATCATCCCACTTCTCGACGAAGCCGTGAATGTACTCGTTGGCAAAGTTGTCCGAGTCCCGGCGTTTGACCGGGTCTTTGCCGAATGATTGTTCGGTCGTTGTCGTAGAAATCGTTCACACTCCCATATCATCTGGTTCAGAACAGAGACACGGAGCCGTGGAAGAAATGGAGTTTGCAACTCAAGAGCGAAGATTCTCACATCTCCGCTGCGGAAGCTGTCGGATAGTTCCGGGCGGCTCCGTCAGATTTGCTGATGAAGAGTATACCGCATCCACCCCGAAGATGTCCAGCCGCAATGGATCAGGTAGACAAATTGACCGAAACCCTGCATAAACCCCACCGAACGCTCATAGAACGCCGCAGAATCGCAACAAATCGCGACCGTAAGCATTGCTCTCGGGTCGAGACTCGCTCCCCCTCGCCCACGGGCAGTCCTTGTCAATACTTCCTGGACCGGCAACACACCTTCGCCATGGCCAAAATGGCGAAGACGGGGAGTATGGTGCCCAAAACGGTGAACATGATCGCGGCGAGAACGGCGAGCGGGTCGAATGTGGGAATCATGGTTTCACCTCTCGATTCCGGGCGGCGGCGGTGGAAAGGCAAAGCTCTCTGTTTCGTGCCGAAACTCGGCGCGCTGTCGTCACACGCATCGCACCCGGGTCAAACACGCCGGGTCCCATCCATGCCCAAGCCCTCCTCCGCCCTCAACTATGGCCCGATCATCAGTTCCCGCAGGATCTTCAACCCCTGATCAAGCTGCTCATCGGGAGCGGCGTAGCTGAGGCGGAAGTGCGTGTCCCGCCGGCTGAAGACGTGGCCGGGAATGATGATCACGTTGCGTTCGATCGCCCGCATGAAGAACTCCTCCGACGTCAACCCCAGCCGCGCGGGCACTTTGACGAAGGCGTAGAACGCCCCGCCGGGCTGAATGAGTTCCGTCACATCGCCGAAGGCCTCGACCACACGGTCGCGGCGGCTCCGGTAGGTACGAACGTGCTCGCCCAGGTCCACGCCGAACGCACCCGCCAGGCCGACCTGCGCCATCGACGGTGCGCAGACGAAGGTGTACTGCTGCAGTTTCAGCATCTGCTGAATGAGCGTGCTCGGACCGGCCGCGTACCCCATCCGCCAGCCGGTGCAGCCGTAAGTCTTTCCGAAACCGCGCACCAGGAGCATGTCCTTTCCGAAACGGGCGGGGCTGGGAAACCGGCCGTCCTCAAGGGATTCTTCGTAGGTGAAGGCGTCGTAGATTTCATCGGAGACCAGCAGAATGCCGCGCTTCCGGCAGAGTTCGATGATCTCCTCAAGTTCCTGATTGGAAAGAACCACCCCGGTCGGGTTCCCCGGCGAGTTGATCAGCACCATTCTGGTCCGGTCGGTGATCAGCGCCTCGATCCGCTCCGCGGTCATACGGAAGTCGGGGTAGGTCTCGCAGTAGACGGTTTTCGCTCCAACCATTTCGCCGATCGCCGGGTAGACCACGAAATAGGGATCGGGAACAATCACTTCGTCGCCGGGATTCAGGACCGCGAGATAGGCCAGCATCAGCGCCCCGCTGGTGCCCGAAGTGATCATGTGCATGAGACCATCCGAGGAGAGGTCCCAGCCGAGATCCGCCCGGAGTCGCCCCGCCACCGAGTCGAGCAGTTCCGGCGCGCCGCGGGTCAGCGTGTAGCCGTTCCGATTCTCTTCGATCGCCTCGATCGTCGACTTTTTGATCGCCTCGGGGACCGGAAAGTCCGGCTGACCGATCGAGAGGTTGATCGGCTGGTCCAATTGTCCGCCGAGTTCAAACGCGCGGCGAATCCCCGAAACGTCAATCGCGCCGGCGCGGTGACTGATCAGGCGGCTGAAGTCGATTTCCGGAGGGGACGGCGTGGCGGGCTGAGTCATGGAACTCCTCGGTAACGGAATCAGACGAAAAAGAACCTCCCGCGGTGGATCCGGTTCCATTCGCGGCGGCGCGACTCCATACCATACGGCGATTCGGTCGTCGGTGCTCCCGTCAGCGGCGTCGATTACACCTCGGCCAGACCTTCACGAATGGCGAAGCGAACGAGTTCGCCGCGATCGTGAATATCCAGCTTTTGCATGATGCATTCGCGGTGCCCGTCGATGGTCTTGGGGCTGCGGTGCAGGGTCTCGGCGATCTCACTGCGCGTCCTGCCCTTTCCGATCAGGCGCAGGACCTCCTGCTCCCGTGCCGTGAGCTGATCCAGCTTCGACGCCGGCGGCGCCATCGTGGCCACTCGCCCCGCGCGAGACCTCGCTTTCACCGGCTGACAGCGTTCAGCAACTTTCGCGCTCGTGGCAAATTCACCGGCCATGATCCGGCGCAAACCGTCGATGATTTCACCCGCCTCATCACCCTTGCAGAAATAGCCCCACACCCCGGCCCGGAAAGCCGCACTGATGTAGTGATCCCGCACGTACGCGCTCAGGATGACGGTCTTCACCGACGGAAACCGCCGGCGCAACTCATCGGCCATCTCGAACGGATCAGGCCCCGGCATTTCGATATCCAACACGACGACGTCCGGCCTATTCGACTCGACCTCCTCAAGGAGATTCTCCGCGCTCGGAAGCCGACCGACGCACTCAAGATCATCTTCCATCTCGAAACGGGTGCGCAACCCCTCGACGAGAAAAGCGTGGTCATCAACACACAGAACGCGGATCTTGGTCTTGGACTGCTTCATGCGGACGGCTCCGGCAGGGCGTTCAGAACTTCACCGATCATACCGCGCAGGGCTTCGAAGTCGTGCGGGTCTTCGATGTGCGGATAATCATACCCCTGGCCGGTCGGAGGCACGCCCAGGAGCAGGATGCTGGTGCCGCGCCGGGCGACCGCGACCAGTTGCTCGGCGGAGGCGCGATCCGGGTCGACCAACCAGATCGCGCACGCGCCGGGGTCGGACGTCGTGGAAACCACGACGTCCAGACCGGCCGCCCGGAGCATGGTGTTCAGCAGCGATGCCAGCCGTGGATCCGTGGCGGTCACGGCGGCCCGAGCGCGCGGTCCGCGCACGCCGCCGGAGGACGCGCTCGCGGCGGAGGGTAAACGGACCGCGGCAAAGGTCAGTCGGATGACGGTTCCACGATCGGGCGAGGAACGGATGTCGATGTTTCCGTTCGCCGCCTGCACGACACCGCGCACCAGAGAGAGTCCGAGCCCCGTGCCGATGCCGCGCTTCTTGGTGGTGTAGAACGGATCCATCGCCTGCCGGCGCACATCATCGGTCATGCCGCAGCCGTCATCGGCCACGCTGATGGTGATGAGTCCCCGATCATCGCTCACGCGGACGGTCAGCCGGACGTGCCCCGGAGCGCTCACGGCTTCGCCGGCGTTGACCACCAGATTGAGCACCGCCTGCGTCAGTCGGTGCGGCGCGACCTGCGCGAGCGGAATCTCTTCCGGAAAAATCGCATCGAAACGAACGGACTTCGGCACCGCGCGGCTGATGAGCGGGCCGACCTGATCCCACCAGTGCGCCAAATCGGTGGCGTCACCGCTGGCACCGGCATCCTCCGGATTGAGCGCGAACAGATGAAGGCCGTCGCTGAGCTGTTGGAGATATTCAATGGAGCGCCGAATCGCATGGAGTTGCTCCTTCGCGTCGGCCGAAACGGAAGGGTCCTGATCGAGCGCATCGAGCCGGCATCGCGCGGGGAGAAGAACGTTGTGCATGTCATGCCCGAGTCCGGCCGCAAGCGTCCCGATCGACGCGAGCCGGTCGGCCTGGCGCAACTGTTCGTGCGATGATTCAAGCGCCGCGGTTCGTTCGACGACCAGTTTTTCGAGGCGATCGCGGTACTCCTGCAGTTCCCCTTCGATCCGCCGCTGATCGGTGACATCCACCCCGACCCCGGTCGCGCCGATCACCCGACCTTCGGCATCGTGCATGAGCGTGGTGCTCCAGACGATCGTGCGCTGACCGCCGCCTCGCAGCTTGAGGCCACTTTCCAGTCGTTGCGGAATTGTCTGATGGTGGCCGGCATCACGAAGTACACGGCGCAAAGGTTCGGCTTCGGCCTCGGGAATGAACAGATCAAACCAGTTTCGACCGATCACTTCCTCACGCTGCCAGCCGGTCAACTCCAGGAGATAATCATCACAGAACACGATGCGCTCATTCAGGTCAACCATGATCGCAACGAGATCGATCCGGTTGAGCATGTCACGAAACCGGCGTTCGGATTCGTGCAGGGCGTTCTCCATCCGCCGGCGCAGGATGACGGGGCCGATCGGCGCGGCGGCGGCGGTGACGAGATCAACCAGACGACGATCTTCCGTCTGCGTTTCGGTGGTGAAAAACGACATGACCGCGACAACATCATCCCCCACGAGCACGGGAACACCGAACGCGGCGCGCAGGCCGAGATCGAGCGCGTCATTCCGGCGCGTAAAGCGGCTGGAAGGCACGGTCGAAAGGTCGCCGATCCATTCCGGCCGCCCGGTTCGGAAGACCCGTCCGGGCAATCCGCTACCGCTGACGAACTCACGGCCGATCGTGCGCTCCCGAAACCGGTGCAGTTCCGGACGATCCTCGAACCAGCAGGGACCATCGTTCAACACGACTTTGCCCG
>SKZB01000454.1 GCA_007127615.1 Phycisphaerales bacterium
AACGTCGCCAGAACGTTCGCGGTCTTTTCTCCCGCGCGCCCGGTGCCGTATCGGTGATTGGTGATGAGCTTCGTCGGAATCAGCGACCGCTCGATCGCCACCCGGATCGACGCACTGTTCCATTCCGGCACATTGCGCACATGGGCGGGCTTTTCCCGCCCGCGCTGTCGGGTTCCGATATTGACGCACGGCAGGTTGATCGCAGCGCATTCGATCAATCCGCCGCTGGAGTTCCCGACGATCACCCGCGCCCGCTTCAACAGGCCGATAAATTCCGACCGGGGCAGGTGCGCTCTCTGCGGCACGCCGCTTTCCTCGATCGCGCGGACAATGCCCTCGCGCCCCGGATCATGATTCGGATGCAGCGCGAGCACGCGACCGAGCGCTGCGCACATCGCCAGCAGTTCCTTCGCCTGCGTGTACTCGACCTCCTCCGGCTCGCCGGTCGGATGAAACAGAAACACAATTTCCGGCTGGCCGTACGTCCCGTACGCCGCATCATCCAGCGGGGCGAAGTGATCGAGCTCATCCAGCGCGGGTGAACCGACCAGATGCACGTGCAGCGGCAACTCACCCATGGCGATGATGCGCTCCGCGGATTGGGGCGAGGCGGGCAGGTGAATGTGCGCGAGCTTGGTGATGGCGTGACGCCACGCTTCGTCGGCGACCCCTTCCGCGCGATCCCCGCCGTGCAGATGTGCGATGCGGATGCCGGCCGCGGACGCCGCCGACGCCGCCGCGAACGGTTCGATCCGGTCACCCAGAACAAGCACCACATCCGGCGTGACGCCTTCGAACCGGTTCGCCAACCCCGAGACGCCCTGGCCGAGCGCGGCGGCGTCGGCAAACCGCCCGGTCGCGCCTTCTTCCTGCATGGGAATCATGGCCGCAACTTCGAAGTCCGCCTCGACTTCGCGCGCGGTGTGCGCGGGTCCGATCAGATGCGTGCCCGTGACGATCACTTCGAGCGACAATGCCGGATGCGCATCGATCGCGCGCATCACCGTGCGAAGCAGGCCGTACTCGGCCCGCGTGCCGGTCACCACCGCAATTCGGCGCGGCGCACTCACGCGAGATCCTCCTCCAATAGCGGCGTGTCCCCGGTCACCGACCGCGCGAGCGGCCGGCCGAGGACCGCCTCCAATTGCGCCGGCGGAAGCCCGGTGCCCGGTCGTTTCACGGTCAGATCACTCTCGGTCAACGCGTGCCCGGCCGGCAGGTCATGCCGGACCACGATCGACTGCCGCGAGATGCGGTGCACTTCACGCTCGACGTCCCGCACTTCCTTCACCGGCGCCCCGAGCATGCGCCACGCGCGGTGCGCCAGACGCACGTACTCCGCAAACTGATCGGGATCAAAGGAAGCGGCGTGGTCCGGACCGGATGCATTGCGATCGTAGGTGAGATGTTTTTCGAGCAGACACGCGCCGGACGCCACCGCCAGCGCGCCGGTATCGAGCGAGCTCGTGTGATCGGAATACCCCAGCGCGCGGGATGTGACTTCAAGCATCGCCTGCCTTGCCGCAAGCGAGGCCTCCTCATCCGGCGTGGGGTACGCACTCACACAATGAAGAAACAGATGCGGATGCGTATTGAGCCACGCCGCCGCCCGCGCGACTTCGGCCAGTGTCGCCGTTCCGGTACTGACCAGCAACGGCCGCCCGGTGCGCACCAGATCCTGCAACAGGGGACGGTTGATCACATCGGGTGAGGCCGTTTTGTACGCATCCACGCCGAGCGCTTCGGCCATGGTGATGAGCTCGCGCGAGAAGACCGTGATGATCGCGTGCAGGCCGCGGGCGCGGGCCCGATCGTACACCGCGCGCATGGCATCCGGTTCAAGTTCCAATCCGCGGAGCATTGAGAACGGGTCGACCGCGCCGTTTTTCGCCTGGTAGTCCGCCAGCACCGCCGCGCGGCTCAGAAGCGTTTCCGCGCGAAAGAGCTGGAGCTTGACCGCATCCGCGCCGGCCGCGGCCGCGGCCTCCACGAGTTCGAGCGCGCGGTCCGACGAACCGTCGTGGTTCACCCCGATCTCGGCAATGATGTACGGTCCGGAACCGTGCGGCGCCGGCGCGATCGTGCGATCGGCGAGTTTCATGACACCACCCGCTCCCGATCCGGATTTGGATTTGGATTTGGATTCTTGACCCGCCGACTCAGGATCGACTCGGCGATCGCGAAATCCTGCGCATCGTCGACATCCACCACATCCCCCGGACGGGTTTCGATCCCGCGCCGGTCTTCGCCGAGAAATGCGTGGGGGTGCCCGGTGTTGGGGACGAACAGTGATTCGCGCCGCACGGCAATGACGCCGCCGTCGGGAATCCGCAACGGCGGCAGGTCCTGGCGCCGGTACGACGCGTTCGGGTGATGGGCGACGACCCGGCCGCCTTCTTCGAGTTTGACCATCCAGTGGGGATGGTGCTTTCCGACATCGCAGTAGCTCTGCACGCTGTCCGCGCCGGTTTCCATCAGGGTGGTCACCGCACGGTCGATCAGATCATCCGGCCGGACGGGGACGTTCGCGTATAGCATCACGATGATCGACGCGGTGTCCTCCGCTTCGCAGACGGCATGGCGGACCGCGCCGTCCACGGTCGCGCGATCGCCGGCCAGCGATGCCGGACGATCGACGACCTCGACGTTCATCGCGCGAGCGGCGCCGGCGATCTCCCGACCGTCCGTCGAGACGATCACGCGATCCACGGTGCGGCTCGCCCTGGCGGCGTCGATCGTGTGGCAGATCATCGGCCGGCCGCAAAGCGGCAGGGCGTTCTTGCCGGGCAACCCCTTGCTGCCGGCCCGGCCGATGATGACGGCAATGACGCGTTCACGGTTCATCATGCAAAGCAAATCCGGGGATGTTGATTGGGGTCTTCATGATTCAAACGATCCCGCCGGACCTCACCGAGCGTTTTCCAGATCTCCCTCAGCGATGTGTCGGTTGCCCGGCCTGCGATCTCCCGCGCCGCCCAGTCGGTCTCCGAGATCGGCACGGTGCCGTCGGCAAAGATCACCATGCGGCCCAGAAGCTCGCGCTCCAGTACCTGACGGGGCACGCGCGGCCGATTGAGTTCATCCGGTGTCCAGCCGTCGATGCCCGCAAAGTCCGGTTCGGGGTCGATGACGGCGGCGCCGAGGAGATACATCCACCGGTCGAAGAACGGTTCGATCTCCTCGTAACTCACCGCGCACCTCTGCATCCGAGGCACCAGCCATGGCAGCACCATCGCGGCGGTCCCGTCCTGATTCGTCAGCCGGTTCTGATGGGCGACGATGTACTCCATGCTCCGCATCACGTCGTTCAGGTCGGAAGAGCCGAGCATCTGCCGGTACACCTCGGGTGAGTTGGCGTGCAGATCAACGCTGATGATGTCAACGCCGCTTTGCAGCAGTTCTTCAAGCCGGGCATCCTTGGCGGCCCGGTCCGTTTCCGGGGCCGCGCGCAACTCCGTCCGCAGATGCACATGGGGGATGCCGCACGCCTTGGCGTGATGGATCAGTTTAATGCAGGCCGGATGCAGAAGCGGATCCCCGACTCCGGTGAACGTGATGCACTCAACGCAATCAGCCGCACACGCTTCGATGAGGGCCCGGCCGAGCGCCGGATCGAGGTCGGGGCGATCGATCGCGCCGCCAGGATGCCGGTGGGCGCGGCCGCGCGTGATGCGCAGGGTGTTCAACTCAAGGAGCAGATGCCGGGGCAGGGTCGGCCGCGTTTCGGGAACGGCTCGTTCAATCCGCGCGACGAAATCCATCGCATCGCGCGCTTCCAGCCGATCGGGATCATCAATGGCCCGCCGCAGCAGTTCACGTTGGCGATCCGAGTCAAAGGTCGCCCGGATCATCGAATGTCGCATCCGGTGATCGATCTGCACGCAGGGCGAGTGGGTGATGATGTCAAACTGCGGCCGCTGCGGCTGCAGCGTCAGATGCGAGCCGATGGTGGCGGCACGATTCCGGTCGGCCATCTGCTCGATCAACGAACGGCTCACCACGCACGGTCCGAGGCCGGGCGGATGCTGGGTGAACACGAGCGGACGCTTGCCGGGCATCTCCAGATAGCGCGCGATGACCGCGTCACCGCCGGAGTGCTCGCTGGTGTCGATGAGCGGCCAGTCCGGCGCGACGAGGAGAGCGGCATCGATCTCGCGCCGCTGCATGATCTCCGCCATGACCTGCGGGCAGAGGACTTCATCGTACGCGCTCGCGCCGGCCAGCCCGTGCCGCCACGAATGACTCGCCAGCGCGCGCGCCGCCGCCACCGATGCCTGTTCGCGCGGGAAGGGTGATCCCTCGCACCGCTCGATCGTGAGGGACTTACCGATCCGCGCTCGGTCGATCAGCGACTCCACATCAAAGCCATGCGGCACGATGAGAATGATCTCGTTGATCTTCTCGGCCCGGGCCAGCCGCTCGAGCGTGACCTGAATCACCGGCCGGCCGCAGAACGGTTCGGCCAACGAACGCCGATGTCCGAGTCCGTTCCGTTCCGGATCGACGGGCATCATCGCCGCCACGGTGTACGTGCGGGACCGCCCGCCGTCATCGAGCCCGGCCGCCTTGAGCAGCGCCCGGTTTGAACGGCGGCTGCGCGGGACCGATTCCCCCCGCAGGACGCGGGTGGCGATCGTGAGCTGCGTCATGAACTCTTCGGCGGCGTCGTTGATCCAGGTGACGTTTTCCCGGTCGCGCTCGAGTTCGATGCGCTGCACTTCCATCGGCTCGAGATCCTGTGACAGACGTTTCCGGCGATCGACCCGCGCGCGTTTGAACGCCCCGAGCTGATTGATGTTGTTGAGCAGACTGAACGCGGTGGCGCGACGTTCCACTTCACCCCGGTACTGATCGATCTTTCGAAAGTGCCGATCCATGCGGGCCTTGTCGTGCTGATCCCGCAACATCTGATTCAACTGCGCGACGGTCTTGTTGCACACCTCGCGCAGCTCCAGAACCTCCCGACGAACCCGATCGACCTGTCTTTCCGCCTGACGGAGACGGTCGGGTTGCAGCGTAGAGCCCGGCAGCGGAATCTCCGGAAGCGAAGTCCGCGCGAACTTCTCCAGCGCTTCGGCGAGCGGCATGATGGTGGTGTGCTGCTTGCGCACGCCCCCTTCGGTGGCGTCGATCACCCGCAGCCCGTCGCGCTCCTGCTGGAGAAAATCTCGTTCAAAGTGCTGGAGATACGCCGACATCTGCGCATCGGAGTAGATCAGCCGGCCGTGATGATCCTCCTTGCGGAAGAGGTTGGGGCGGTAGGCCGCGATCCGGCGCCATTCCATCATTTCGATGGTGTTGAAGGGATTGAGTTCCGGCGCCCAGACATCATGGATGGCCGTGCCGGAGGTGTAATACAACCCGTCCGGGAAACCGAGGTCCTGACCGATCATGATGACCGGATCGCACCCGAAGTACCGCGCGAGGTAGAGCGATAGATGGGCCACGGTCGCCCCGGCGGCGACACTGCCCATTTCGCGGGCCGCGGGCCCGAGCACTTGATCGAGAAATCCCGAGGCGGCGCATCGAACCGGACCGGGAAAGGCGTCAATCACGACCGGATTCACCTTCGGATCACAGATCAGCGTGACATCGCGCACCTCGTCCGCGGTGATTCCCTCGTAAAAGCGTCTGGAAATCTCGTGGTAGTCCAGCGCGGTCACGAAATGCGGTTTGATGCCGGCGTTCAGAAGCGGCTTGAGCGTGGTCTGCACCGCGATGATCACGCACCGATCGCGCACGCCCGGCCGGGCGAGCTGTTCGATGTTTTTCTGCAGACTCGGGCCGGCGGCGACGAGCACGGCGGGCCGGCCGCGCAGATGGTCTTTCAGATCAAGGATGCCCGCACCCCCGACGTAGTGGTCGAGGTTCTGCAGCAGGTTGCGCACCGTGTCGACCGAACGGATCAGCGTGGTCATCATCATCGTGCGCGACCCGTTCACGTGATCGCGCAGGGTGCGTGAAAACGTGCCGGCCACGGGATCGAGGCGGGCGCGGCTCGAGGGATGCGTGATGAACTCCATCCCGATCCCGAGGAACATGTCCAGCCCGTGCAATCGGGTGGTCAGGTCGGCCTGATTCTGCGGATCGGCGACCAGAATGACCCGTGATTGTCGAATCCACTCGCTGTGATCGATTTTCTCCAGCACGGTCCGCAACAGTTGGACATCCGGCTCGAAGATGATGATGAGACCCTCATCCCGTATGGTGCGGGCCAGCCGCTCCACGTGATAGCCGAGCCCGAAGCCGAAGAAGACAAAGGTGCCGTGTTCCAGAACATCAATGGGATCGATGAGCCGGGCGGCCTCGTCTTCGGGACGGCGACTGCAGAGTTGGCGACCGCTGAGTCTGGCCAGCGGCCGCCCGTCCGCTTCGCCATCGAATTCGATCTCAGCGTGGCGCGGCGACCGGCGGATCGCCTCGATGATCGCGGCATTGCCTTCGCCCAGCGCGTGCAGATTTCGCTCGAGCGAGGAGGGGGCTGACGTCATGATGCTGGCCATACTGCTCCGATCGACCGCGCCCCGGTCGAGAGCCCGGGGTATGCTGCATCTCGTGTTATCGGAAGTCCTTTCCCGGAGTCTGCAACAATGATCATCTCACTCGGGACCGGTCTCTTGAACCGTTTCGTGCTGGAGAACCCGCTGCCGCTGACGATCTTCGCCGGGATCGTGGCCTTTATCCTGCTGATCATGGCGCTGCGCGAGGGCCGCAAGCCGCTCGCCCTGGCGGCGGGCATCGCGGCGGCGCTCGGCGGGCTGGTCTTTCTCATCGGGACGATCATCATCACGCCGGCCGAGCATGCCGAGCGTGTGACCCGGGCGGCGATCGACGCGGCCGTCTCGGGCGACGTGAGCCGGACGATGGGTTACTTCTCGGAAGACGCCGCGCTGGCCGTCGGCTCACCCTCCAATCCCGGCCGGAGCATTGCCATCATGCGGGGCCGGCTGGAGTTTCTTCATCGGCGTTACCGCATCGAATCGAACCGAATCACGCGCCTGCGCGGAACCACCGAATCGGAGACGGCCGCAACGGTCCGGGTGACCTGTCGAACCGTGGTCGACGGCGGATTCGGTCCCACGGGGTCGGAGTGGGAGTTCCGGGTGCAGCAACGGCCGGACGGCGAGTGGAAGATCACCCGCATCACCGCGATCAGCATCGCCGGACGGACGCCCGGCGATCAGCTCTGGTGACTCGAGCGCGAGGAGTTCGATTCCCGCGCGGGCCGAAGTCGCTCCCGCGCGATGACGTACAGGGCCCGCAGCCCATCCCGCCAGCCGATCTTTTTTCCCGCTTCCAGTCCACG
>SKZB01000106.1 GCA_007127615.1 Phycisphaerales bacterium
CTGCGCTTCGGGCAGGGGGTAGGTGCCTTCCTGCTCGATGGGGTTCTGGGTGGCGAGAACAAAGAACGGACTGGGCAGCGCATGACGAACTCCGCCGGCCGTGACCTGCCGCTCCTGCATCGCCTCGAGCAGCGCCGCCTGCGTCTTGGGCGGCGTGCGGTTGATTTCATCCGCCAGAATCACGTTCGAGAAGATCGGCCCCTTCACGAAGCGAAGCTCGCGCGAGCCGGTGGATTTGTCCTCTTCGATCACCTCCGTGCCGGTCATGTCCGACGGCATCAGGTCGGGCGTGAACTGGATGCGTGAGAATCCCAGTGACATGGTACGGGCGATGGTGGAGATGAGCAGGGTCTTCGCCAGACCCGGCACGCCGACCACGAGCCCGTGCCCGCCGCAGAAAATGCACGTCAGCAGCTCTTCGACCACATCGTCCTGCCCGACGATGACCTTGGCGATCTCATTGCGAATGCGGTCGTGGGCTTCGGTGACCTGCCGGGCCGCATCCTCCGGGTTGGTCGATTCGATCGCGGGTTTCTCATCAAGGGGATCGGACATCGGGCGGAGCCTCCATCGGCGAGCGGGGCGAAAAAAGGATTCAACTGGGATCTTCCCCGGTATGCATGAGATCTATCGGCCATCAGCAGGAGTATAGTCGTGCGATGTGGCGGGAAGTTTCACGCTCGGTGAATCCGGGGCGGCATTCTCTATTTCCTGCCGCCGCAGGATGGAGCCGGTTTTCGCGGGATGCCCTTCCGGCCTGCGTGGACTTTCAAACGAAGGTCAGGTCAGAGCACAACGGAGTCCGCCGTGCCGGAATTGCCCGAAATTGAACATCTCCGTCGATCGCTGGAGTCCTCCCTGGTCGGCGCGAAGGTGCGGCGCGCCGTGGCCCATCGTCGGGACGTCATTCGACTCGGGCGCCCCTTTCCGAACAAGGGGTCGAAGGGTCCCGGACGGGCGCCGGCCATGGGAACCGCGCTGCTGCGGGGTGACCGGATCGATCGGCTCGAGCGCCGGGGCAAGCAGCTCGCGATCATCGGCCGGTCGGCGGGCGTTATCTGTGTTCATCTGGGTATGTCCGGGCAATTGCGACTTGTCGGACCGCGGACACGAGTCGAGCCGAACACACATATTCACGTGCGATGGTGGCTGGAGGGGAAAGACGGCCGGGAGGGGCAGTTGGTCTTCCGCGACCCGAGGCGGTTCGGCGGCATATGGACCTTCCCCGATCAAGCCGTACTGGACGAGAAACGCTGGAGCCGGCTCGGGCCGGATGCCCTGACGATCCGCCGGGCGGAGGTGGCCAACGCCCTCAGGCGGACGTCCCGGCCGCTCAAGACGGCGCTGCTGGACCAATCACTGATCGCGGGGTTGGGAAACATCTACGTCGATGAGATCCTCTTCCGGAGCGGACTTCATCCCCAGCGGCGCGCGAATCGAGTGTCGGATGATCAGCTCGGTCCGCTGCACCGGTCGATTCGGCGGATTCTCGGTGAGGCGATCGAAGCGGGCGGATCGACGCTCCGGGACTATGCCGACTCCCGCGGTCGACCCGGCCGGTACACGGCCCGGCACCTTGTTTACGGTCGAGCGGGCCTGCCCTGCAGAAACTGCCGCACTTCGCTTGAGCAGCTCCGGATCGCACAACGCACGACGGTGGTCTGTCCCCGGTGCCAGCCGATCTGATCGCAAGCCGGTTTCCACAATGAATTCACAACGATGTGGAGAACCGGTGAAGGAGAGCTCGACAACGAATTCGGCACGTGCGGGGAGGATGGTCTCAGTACCAGACGGATCGTCGGAATGGGACCGAATACCCCCGAAGAGATTAATATCTCTCTCTCTTCGTTAAAGCGGTGACGGTATGTGGGTAACCTGGGTTTTTAATCACAAGTCTATGTTCGACAGTCACTTACGCAAAGCTGTCCATGTGGAGGAGCTGTCGCTTCCGTGTCATCTGCTGCGATGACCGTGCCGGTTGCGCAGGCGCGGGACGGCCGGGAGAACCGGTCCGAACATTCGGCCGGCCGAAGTCGTGGTGAGGATCGAAGTTGCCGACAGACCGCCGACAGATGGCGACAGGTTATCCACAACGAGCATGTCACGTAAAAGAGTTTCGATCGGTCCGGGAAAGGTCCACCGGAGACGATGATGCCAACTTTGGGAAAGCGCACTTTCTGCCCGTTGCCGGCTCAGGGTGAAGAGGCTTCGGTGTGTTCAGTTGACTCCGTTTGCAGACGTGACCGGAGCTGGTTGACATCGTTCCGGAGTGACGGGTCTTCGGCCTGGCGGGACTCGATGGATCGAATCGCGTGCATGACGGTGGTGTGATCCCGTCCACCGAAGTAGCTGCCGATTTCTTCGAGTGAATGCCGCGTATGCTGGCGGGCCAGCCACATTCCGACCTGACGGGGGCCGGCGATCGACTTCTGACGGCGTTTGGAAAGCAGGTCGGAGAGTTTGACCCCGTAGTAGCGGCTGATTTCATCCATAATCTGGTGAATGGGAGGATCCCGCTGTTCACTCCGGGCAGAGGAGAACTCTTCAAGAACCTCTTTGGCGAGCTCCAGATTGATCGTTCTGCTGGTGATACTGGCCAGATGCTGAAGTGAGTTCAGCCGTCCCTGCAGGTCACGGATGCTGGTGTCGATCCGTGCGGCCATGTAGCTGGCGACATCATCGGACAATGCCAACCCGTGCAGTTTCGCTTTGGATTTCAGGATGGCCACGCGCGTCTCAAAGCTGGGTTTGAGCATTGAGGCCACCAGCCCGCTGTTGAATCGACTCGAGAGTCGTTCTTCGAGATCGGGAATCTGATCGGGTGGCGCATCCGAGCTGAGCACGAGCTGTTTGCCCGCCTGGTAGAGCGCGTTGAAGGTATGGAAGAACTCCTCCTGCGTCTGGCCGCGCTTCGAAAGGTCGTGAATGTCATCGATCACGAGCATGTCGACGTTCCGGAAGCGATGACGAAACTCGCGCATCTGACCTTCCTGCACGGCTTCCATAAACTGCGTCATGAACCCGTCGCACGAGATGTAGTAGATGCGCATCGGGTTGTGCAACTGCATGGCGTGCTGGCAAATGGCCTGAAGCAGGTGGGTCTTGCCGAGGCCGTGCCCGCCGTAGATGAAAAACGGGTTGTACGCCCGTCCGGGTTTGCGCGCGACAGCATTGGCGGCGGCGTGCGCGAGCTGATTGTTCGGCCCGACGATGAACTGGTCAAACGTGAAGTCGGGAGAGAGAACCATCTCTTCATCGGGGTTGAGGGTGGTCACCCCGACATCGCGTTTGGGCGCCGATGAAGGTGAAGTATCGAGTTCGTCGGCGCCGATGAAGCGCACGAAAATCATGCGGCCGGATGCTTCGCGCGCCGCTTCGTTGAATGGCTGCACGCAGTGACGTTGCAGGTACTTCAACTGAACCTGCTCGTGCACGAGCAATCGCAAGGTTCCGCCGTTGAGGTCGATCGGTTCGATATCTTCGAACCAGTGCCGACACAAGCTCGGCGAGTATTGGCGCAAGTGTGCAAGAATGGATGCCCACACTGCGGCCTGCGGCTTCCCCATCGGGAGTTCCTCAACGAAGGTTCTCTTGAAAGATCGCGTAACGTTCGAGCATCGACGCGAGATCCGGTCCCACCGACCGTTGTTTGCACAACGTGCCAATGACCTCGAACGTCGAA
This sequence comes from Phycisphaerales bacterium, assembly GCA_007127615.1. Taxonomy (GTDB): domain Bacteria; phylum Planctomycetota; class Phycisphaerae; order Phycisphaerales; family SM1A02; genus SKZB01. Next base: position 3,683 of record SKZB01000106.1, read on the forward strand.
AATGTACGATGCGGTTGCGCGCACGTCAACCGAACGTCGACCGTTTCGTGAGACATGTCAGAGGATGGACATGTTCACGATGCGTCGACGGTACTTTCGAGCGCATCACGCTGAACTTCGTACCGTTGTCGGTTCGTTCGGTAATCCATGAGAAAGTGCACGCGCTGAGCGCGATCCTGTCCGGCCCGCTTGACGAATGCCTCCCGCGAGGCGCCGAGATGCGTACGGCGCGAAGCATGGATCAAGACGACGTGTTCCGCCTGCCAGATGTCCAGCAGTTTCACGATGTCGTCGACGTGCAGATGCTTGCCGATCGAAGAGCGAGAGCGTTGATCTTCCTCGTAGAAGGTGCATTCCGAGATCACGACCTTGGCGAGGGCGAACTCATCACGATACAGGAACGGCCCGAACTCGGTATCGCCCGTGTACGCAACCAATGGAATTTCAAAGGTTTTCGTGATCTCGCGGCCTTGCTCCTTCAACTCGCGAAGGCGATCCTGCGGTAGTCCGTGAAACTCCTCACGAAGTTTGCTTCGCTTCTCGATGAGGCTGTAGCCCAATGCGGGCACCGTGTGGCTGACCTCAACCGCGCGCAAAAACGTATTCGGCTTGACTTCCAGTTGCTCGCCGTCGGCAAGCGGAATGATCTCGTGCGGCGTCTGTTGCTGTTCCAGCGCGACCCAACTCTCCATCATGGTTCGTAGCGGGTCGGCAATCTCCGGATGGCACACGCACGTGCCGGTTCCCATCTTTTGAAAGTAGCGTTGGCTGAAGTAGTACGGCAGACCGCCGATGTGGTCCATGTGCGCGTGACTGACCGCAACATATGGTGATGCAAGCGCGACGCGCGGACACATGCCGATGTCGAAACAGACATCCAGTTCCGGAATCTGTACACAGGTCTGTTCGCCGGCGACACTGATGCCCTGCACCCGGTAGGGCGGGCAATAGAGGAATCCGACCTGCCCCTCGCGCGGGGGCATCTTGGGTAACACGATGAAGAACCTCCTTCGCCGATGCTTTCACATCGACGGGCTGAATGATGAGCCGGAGATTCTAACCCTCCCACGGCGTCCGCTCAATGGGATGGTTCGCTTGACCGGTTTGGCCGCCGGCCTATCCTTCGTCGATCGGCTCGGCCGTCTTTTCCTCTGAAGGTCGCCGTGCCCGACCACGCCCCGTTCGTCTAGAGGCCCAGGACGCCAGGTTCTCATCCTGGTAACAGGGGTTCGAATCCCCTACGGGGCGCTGAGCCTGCGATCGGCCACCGGCCCGACCCATGTCCGCGTGCGGAACCCAGCGGCCGAGCATCGTCTGCTTCGCCGGGTCGCGCAATCAAAGCAGAACTCGGCCTTGAGCCGGTACCGTGTGATGATGCGCGACAGATCGATGGCCTGATCATGACCGTTGGGGTCGGAGTCGTCATGGTCCCGGTGATTTTCCGCGCGGCCCGGCTCCGCGGTTGAGACCGCTTCGGGTGTGGCTGCATCAGTGTGCGAAGCTCTGATCGGTCATCCTGCGCCATGGTCGCGACATCGCACGCTACGATGCTGGTGTGATCCCCGCGGAACCCAACCCGATTCTCATCACCTGCGCCAAGGGGCTGGCGGATCTTCTCCGCGCCGAGGTCGAAGCGCTCGGTTACGAAATCGATTCGCAGCACGAGACCGGCGTCATCATCACCGCCGGTTGGCGGGACGTCATGCGGCTCAATCTGCACTTGCGCACCGCATTCAACGTGCTCTGGCTGCTCAAGAGCTTCGACTGCCGCTCACCCAAACGCCTCTACAACCGCGTCCAGACGGTTCCCTGGGAACGGCTGATTCCGCCGGACGGCTATCTCTCGGTCGTCTCCAAAGTCGAGACGCCTTCGGTGGACAACTCCATGTTCGCCAACGTGCGCGTGAAGGACGCGATCGTCGACCGGATGAACGAGATCGTGGGCCGCCGGCCGGATTCGGGACCCGAGCGCACCGGAATCGTGGTCAACCTGTACTGGAAGGATCACCGCGCGTGGTTGTATCTCAACACGAGCGGCATCAAGCTCTCCGATCGCTCCTACCGCAAGCTGCCGCACGATGCGCCAATGCAGGAATCACTCGCCGCGGGGGTGATGCTCGCGACGGGCTACGACGGCACCCAGCCGCTATTGTGCCCGATGTGCGGCAGCGGCACGTTGGCAATTGAAGCGGCCCTGATCGCCGCCGGCCGCGCGCCGGGTCTGCTGCGCACTCACTTTGCTTTCACGCAGCTCAAGACCCATGATGAGGAGGTGTGGCAGCAGTTGCGCCGCGAAGCGCAGAAGCTCAGCCGCAAGAAGCGGCCGAGCGCGCCGATCATGGCGTCAGATCTCAGCGCGGGTGCGGTGCAGGCCGCGCGGAAGAACGCGATGACCGCCGGCGTCGAACACCGGATCGAGTTTCGCATCTGCGACTTTGCCGAGACCCCGGTGCCGGATCAACCCGGTCTGATCGTGATGAACCCCGAATACGGAAAGCGGCTGGGTGAAACGGAAGTCTTGAAGGAAACTTATCGTCGGATCGGCGATTTCTTCAAGCAGCGCTGCCCCGGCTGGACCGGGTATGTCTTTACCGGCAATCTCGAACTGGCGAAGCAGATCGGCCTGAGCGCGTCGCGCCGCACGCCCTTCTGGAACGCCGAGATCGAGTGCCGACTGCTCAAGTTTGAGCTTTACCGCGGCTCACAGCGAACCCCGAAGGGCGTTGCGACGTCGTAGTCATCCAGCTGCGGTTCGGTCCGGGATCGGTCGATAATCAATCCTCGTGCCGGTACGCTGCGGAGGTGAATCGGTCGATATGGCGGATGCGGACGGGAGAAGACCCGGAAAGGATTGACGTGAACGACGAGATGACATGGGCCGGCCGACGGGTCGTGGTGACCGGCGGGGCGGGGTTCCTCGGCCGGGTGGTCTGCGAGAAGCTGCGTGAACGGGGTGCCTCGGAGGTCCTCGTGCCGCGCCGGGCGGAGTACGACCTGACGACCGAGGATGCGGCGCAGCGGCTCTACAGCGACATGAAGCCGGATGTTGTCCTCCATTTGGCGGCAGAAGTCGGAGGAATCGGCGCAAATCGAGAAAATCCAGGCCGATTCTTCTATGCCAACATGGCCATGGCGCTGCATCTCATTGAGCATGCCCGACGGGTTGGTTTGGACAAGTTTGTTCAGGTCGGCACGATTTGCGCGTACCCCAATCACACCCCCGTGCCGTTCAGGGAGGAGGATCTCTGGAACGGTTATCCGGAAGTAACCAACGCACCGTACGGAATCGCCAAGAAAGCGGCGATGGTCATGCTCGACGGGTATCACCGGCAGTACGGTCTGAAGAGTGCGTACGTGCTGCCGGTGAACCTCTACGGCCCGCACGACAATTTTGATCTCGAGTCCAGCCACGTGATCCCCGCGCTGATCCGCAAGTGTATCGAGGCGCAGGCGCGGGGGGGTGACCATATCGAGTGCTGGGGGACCGGAAGCGCGAGCCGCGAGTTTCTCTATGTCGACGATGCGGCCGA
>SKZB01000372.1 GCA_007127615.1 Phycisphaerales bacterium
CCACAACATCCGTTCGACGATCAGGAAATCGCGTCTTCGATCGGTTCCTCATCGTCCTTCAGTTCGGTCACGATGACATCGGTCGTCAGCATGAGTCCGGCCACGGACGCGGCATTCTGCAGTGACGTGCGAACGACCATCGCCGGATCGATGATGCCGGCCTTGACGAGATCTTCGTACTCACCGGTCGCAGCATTGAAACCGTTGGCGCCCCGGGCGTCCTTGATCTTCTCGACGATGAGATCACCGTCGAAACCGGCGTTGGATGCAATCTGGTGAGCCGGTGCCTCGAGTGCGGCGGCGATGATGTCGAAACCGATCTTCTCATCTCCGCGTGCGTTCTTGCGGCCTTGAAGCACGGCGTCGATCGCGCGGAGGCATGCGACCCCGCCGCCCGGCACGTACCCCTCCTTCGCGGCGGCGCGGGTTGCCGCCAGGGCATCATCAACGCGGTCCTTCCGTTCCTTCATCGCAATTTCCGTCGCGGCGCCGACGTTGATGATCGCCACGCCGCTGGTCAGCTTGGCGAGCCGTTCCTGCAGCTTTTCACGATCGTACTCGCTGGTCGAGCGTTCGATCTGTCTGGAGATCTGATCCGCGCGGCCGGTGATGTCTTTCTTCTTGCCGGCACCCTGGATGATCGTCGTGTTATCCTTGGTAACGACGATCTTCTTGGCCTTGCCGAGTTCGGTCAGTTCGATGTCCTCGAGGTTGCGGCCGAGGTCTTCGGAGAAGAACGTGCCGCCGGTCAGCGTGGCGATGTCGCCGAGCATGGCCTTGCGGCGATCACCAAAGCCCGGTGCTTTGACGGCACAAACGTTCAGTGAACCGCGCAGTTTGTTGATCACGAGCGCCGCGAGCGCTTCGCTCTCCACATCTTCGGCGATGATCAACAGCGGCTTGCTCGAACCGGCCACTTTATTAAGTAGCGGCAGAAGGTCGGCCAGGTTCGCGATCTTCTTCTCAAAGATGAGAATGTTCGCATCCTCGAGGACGCACTCGGCCTTCTTGGGATCGGTCATGAAGTACGGCGAGAGGTAGCCCTTGTCGAACGCCATGCCCTCGACGTATTCGAGGGTGGTCTCCGCGGCTTTGCCCTCTTCGACTTCGACCACGCCATCCGCGCCAACCTTGTGGATCGCCTCGGCGATCAGGTCGCCGATTTCGGTATCGTGGTTGGCCGAGACGGTGGCAACCTTCTTGTAATCGTCCTTGCCCTTGCACTTGACGGCGAGCTTTTCGATCGATTCACCCGCGAGGCGTGCGGCCTCGTTGATGCCGCGCTGCACGGCGGCGGCGTTCGCGCCGACGGCGGTGTGCCGCAGCCCCTGCCGGTAGATCGCATCGGCGAGGACGACCGCGGCGGTCGTGCCGTCGCCGGCAATGTCGGCGGTCTTCTTGGCCACTTCGTTGACCATCTTCGCGCCCATGTTTTCAAAGGGCTGCGACAGTTCGACCTCCTTGGAGACGGAGACGCCGTCCTTGGTCACGGCCGGGCCGCCGAAGGATTTCTGCATCACGACGTTTCGACCGGTGGGCCCCATCGTGACGGCGACGGCGCGGGCGAGCTGGCTCACGCCGTTCTTGAATTCCACCTGTGCGGCGGTGTCGAATTTCATCTGTTTCGTTGACATGTTGATTCAGTTCTCAGCAGTCAGGTGTTCTTGGTGAAGAATCTCAGACCGGGGCGCAAGCCCCGGAGCGAGCATTCGATCGCGCTCAGCCCTCGATCACGCCGAGCAGTTCGCTCTCACGCATGATCATGTGCTGATTGCCTTTGATTTCGATTTCGGTGCCGGCGTACTTGCCGAAAAGAACGGTGTCGCCCTTCTTCACGTTGCACGTGGAGCGTTTGCCGTTTTCAAGCAGCTTTCCGGGGCCGACCGCGACGACCTTGCCCTGCATCGGTCGTTCCTTGGCCGACTCGGGCAGGTACAGACCGGTTTTGGTTTTCTTCTCCGGCTCGACGGGCTTGATCACGATGCGATCTTCAAGAGGTTTGACGGACATTGTTGGTCTCTCCGAGGTTGAGTCTGATCAGTTCAATCATGAATGCTTTGAAGCCGGACCCGACGGCCAAAGGGCGGAAGGTCCGGGGTGGTGGTCCTGTCTCTCACCGCCACGCGTTCGGGCAGATGGCCCCGCGTGGGATGTCAGAAGCCCATACCGGGCATGCCGCCCATACCGCCCATACCACCCATACCACCCATGCCACCCATGCCACCCATGCCGCCCATGCCATCCATGCCGGGGGCGCCGCCTTCGCCGGCGTCATCCTCGGCGTCGGGCGATTCGGTGACGATACAGTCGGTGGTCAACAGCATGGCCGCGACCGAGACGGCATTCTGCAGCGCGGTGCGATCGACCTTGGCGGGCGTGATCACGCCGTCCTTCATCAAATCGCCGTACTCGAGCGTCAGCGCGTTGAAGCCGAAGTTCGCCTGTTTGCTTTCCTGCACCTTGGCGACGACCACACTGCCCTTTTCACCGGCGTTGTCAGCGATCGTTCGCAGCGGCACGGTGATCGCCTCGTGCACGACGTCCGCGCCGAACTTCTCATCGCCGCGCAGATTTTTTCGGGTGCCCTCGAGCACGCTCATCGCGCGGATGAAGCTGACGCCACCGCCGGGGACGATGCCCTCGGCGACCGCCGCACGGGTGGCGTGCAGGGCATCCTCGACGCGCGCCTTCTTTTCCTTCAGCTCCGCTTCGCTGCCGGCACCGACGTTGACCTGCGCCACGCCGCCGGCGAGTTTCGCGAGCCGCTCCTGCAGCTTCTCGCGATCGTAGTCCGAGTCGGACAGCTCGATTTCGCGACGGATCTGCCCGATGCGCGACTGGATATCTTTGGTTGATCCGGCGCCTTCCACGATCGTCGTGTTGTCGGAGGTGATCGTCACCTTCTTCGCCTGACCGAGCTGCGAGATCTTGACCTGATCGAGCTCAAGGCCGAGGTCCTTCATGACCGGTTCGGCGCCGGTGAGAACCGCCAGATCCTGAAGCATGGCTTTGCGACGATCGCCGTAGCCCGGCGCCTTCACGGCCGCGACCTGAAGCACGCCGCGCAGCTTGTTGATGACCAGCGTGCTCAACGCTTCGCCGGTGATGTCTTCGGCGATGATGAGCAGCGGCTTCTTGGAGTCCATGACCCGCTCGAGAAAGGGAACGAGCTTCTGCAGATTGTCGATCTTGTCTTCGTGGATCAGGATGAGCGGCTTGCTCAGTTCCACTTCCATCTCATCCTGATTGGTGACAAAGTTCGGGCTCAGGTAGCCGCGGTCAAACTGCATCCCTTCGACCACATCGACGTAGGTGTCGAGCCCCTTGCCCTCTTCGACGGTGATCACGCCGTCCTTGCCGACCTTCTCGAACGCCTCGGCCATGATCTTGCCGATCGTGGGGTCGTTGTTGGCGGAGATGGAGGCAACGGCGGCGATGTTGTTCGCCACCGGCTTGGCCATCGACTGTATCTCCGTGACGATCGCTGCGGCGGCCCGGTGCATGCCGCGGACCACTGCATTGGCATCCGCGCCGGACGCGATGTGCCGGAGGCCCGCCTTGAAGAGCGCTTCGGCGAGGACGGTCGCGGTGGTCGTGCCGTCACCGGCATCGTCGCTGGTCTTGCTCGCCGCTTCCTTCACGAGCTTGGCGCCCATGTTCTCGACCTTGTCGCGGAGCTCGATCTCCTCCGCCACGGTCACGCCGTCCTTGGTCACGGTGGGCCCGCCCCAGCTCTTGTCGAGCACCGCGCTGCGGCCGCGCGGGCCGAGGGTGCTCTTGACGGCGTTGGCGAGCTTCTCCACGCCCGCCAGGAGAGCTTTGCGGGCATCGGTGTCGAATGCCAGTTCCTTCACGGCCATAATTGACGATCTCCTCACTGTGGTGATGGGATTGACGTATCTCGTCTTCAAACGGGCTTCCAACGAGCTTCAAACGGCGCGCAGCCGTCGCCGGGGCGCCGTCGCGAACAGATAGTGAAGGATCAAATTCCGCGCCAATCCTTCGCCGTGTCGTCACGAGCCGGCGAAACGACGCAAACTACTGAAATATATGGATTTACAAGACAAGCGACCCATCGAACGGACCGCCCTTCCGCGCCGCCGCCTGACACGCTCGGCCCCGGCGGCCGGGGCATCTGCCAAGCTGGCAGATCAGCCGCCCGGGGATGGCGGTTCCGGATTGATCCCACCGGAAGGGCCGCGGGGATTCGGTTCGACGAGCCGTTCCAGCACGGGCGGGGGCTTGCGCAATGACCGGCGAATCCACCACGCGTTGACGAGAAGATAGGCAAGCCCGATGAGCACCATCAGCATCGAGACCCAACTCACCACCTGACCCAGCGTGGCCATCACGGCGAAGGGTTCAATGGTCAGTCCGATCAGCCGAAAGACACTGCCCACCATGATTCCGACGGAGGCGGCGACCATCGGCTCGATCCCCTGGCGACCGCCGCGGGCCTGGCGGTATTCGCGGCTGCGCTGGCCGATCAGATCGATCACGCTGCCCAGGGACCGCAGGCCGGCAATGGCGATCATCGCCATCAGCGCGTGGAACAGCGCGCGGATCACGATGCCCTCGGCATCCTGCGGCATGGTGCCCAACTCCAACTGCATCCGCTGGCAGATCCAGTAGAGCATGGAAATCAATGCCAGCGCACTGATCGACCACGACAGAATCCGAACCGGTTTCACCACCGGGCGGTCGGCTTCCAGTCGCTCCGCCGGCTTGAAGGCGATCGGCGACCAGAGCGCGGCGAGGGCGAGGATCATCCCGATCAGCGGCGCTTCAAAAACGACGAATCGGACGATCCCGCCGCCGCGGATCAAACCGGCCCCCTGCAGATGGATCAGCGTCACCTGCACGCAGAGCAGAAGCACAAAGAGAAATGCGGCGGACATCAGCCAGAGAAGGCCGGCCCCCACGCGGCGCGGGTTCCGAATGCGGGGCAGTTTCGACGCGGCCGGATCGATCAGGTGCAGAATCGTGAGCCACGCATCCAGACCGCATTCCGGACACTTCCGGTCCAGGCGCAGGCCGCGCAAGTCGTAGGAGCAGCGACGACAGAGCACCGACCGACGAACCCGCAGGTCAGCCAGTTCACGGGGTTCAAGGGATGATCCGGACCCATGCTCCGAGGTCATCAACGCCCTTTCCGGACAAACCGCTTATGCTACTCGGAAACCGAAGCTGCGCCCGCAGCGAAAGGGACCGCAGGTCCGATCGCACCGGCGGCTTCCGCTAGCGACCGAAATCGGGTGTCCGCCGCACCAACGCCACGTCTGAACTTTCCCAACACGATCGATTCTCAAACATGCCGATCCGCGCTATCCAACGCCTCCGTGAGAACATTACCTCGGTGTACATGGGGAACATGGCGGCGGTGGACCGCGTTCTCACCTGCCTGCTCGCGCGCGGCCACGTGCTGATCGAAGACGTACCGGGCGTGGGCAAGACGGTGCTGGCGCGGGCGATGGCCAAATCGGTTCGCTGTTCGTTCTCGCGCGTCCAGTGCACGCCGGACCTTCTGCCCGCCGATATCATCGGCGTAACGGTGTACAACCGCCAGGAGAACTCCTTCGACTTCCGGCCCGGTCCGATCTTCAACAACATCCTGCTCGCGGACGAGATCAATCGAACCACGCCGCGAACCCAGTCGGCACTGCTCGAAGCGATGAGTGAAACCACGGTCTCGATCGAAGGTGAGGTTCGCGAACTTCCGCTTCCGTTCATGGTGATTGCGACGCAGAATCCCTACGAGTTCGAGGGGACGTACTTTCTGCCGGAAAACCAGCTCGACCGCTTCCTCATGCGTTTGAACCTCGGCTATCCCGCACCCGATGATGAATCGCGCATCATCAACAAACAGCCGGCCCGCACTTCGCTGAACGATCTCGAACCGGTGCTCACGAGCGAAGAAGTGATCGAACTTCAGAACCAGGTCGATCGGGTCAGGATGGATCAGTCGCTGGTCGATTATGTGATTGCGCTCGCGACGGCCACGCGGGAGAACGAAAATCTTCAGATCGGGATCAGCCCGCGCGGTTCGCTGGCCCTCTCGCAGGCCGCCCGCGCCACCGCGGTGATGAACGACCGGAATTACTGTATCCCCGAGGACATCGTCTCCAACGTCGTTCCCGTCTGCGCGCACCGGGTCATCAGCAAGACCTACATGCACGCGGGCGACACGGCCACGACGCGCCGCATCGTCCAGCAGGTTCTCGAAACCGTTCCCAGTCCGGCGTAACGCAGATTCATGAGTCAACTCGCCCGACCATCCGGTGCTTCAGGCCGCGGCTCCGCCCCGACAAAGGTGCTGCTCGTTCGCCAGCCGATGAAATCGGTGCGCAGCCGGGACCTGGCCGATCCCCTGCCGGTCCGGCTCGCGCTCGGCATCATCATCGCCCTCGGCACCGTGTTCCTGCTCTGGCTGACCGGCACGCTCGGGCTCACCTTCGGCTTCGCCCGGTCGCTGGGCTTGCCGGGTCTGCAGCATGAACAGGGACCGTGGCCCGGCGGCTTGATCTTCGGTCTGGACATGCTCATCCACCTGCCCGCTTCGATTCTGCGCACCGGACTGGTCTCCCCGCTCTGGCTCCTGCTCGGCTTCGCCATGCTCTGCCTTCCCGCCGCCGGCCTGGCCGCCGCGCGCCCGCTGACGCCCGGCGGGCCGAAGCCGTCATCCCTCACCGTGGTGTTTTCCAACGTCGGGGCCATCGCCGCCGGTCTGTTCAGTGTCGCCGCGATCACCTGGACCTTGCTTCCACTTCGGTTGGAGATGCTTCAACCCGTACCGCGAGCCGCGTCGGCGGTTGAAGAGTGGCTGGAGATGACGCGCTTCATCGCCGGACTGGACGCCTTTTTCCTCGCCACGCTCGCGCTGTGGGTCGTGCTCGCGATGCGGCTGGCGATCGCGCGCTGGCTGCGGGCGCTCATCGTGCCGGCGGTCATCCTGGCGCTTCTGTTCGCCGGCCTGGGTTTTACGGTCAGCCAGGGCTCGGCCGCGCGGGTTCTGACGCCGATGCCGGTGCTGATCGACGCCGAGGCCGCCGAGACCGAAGACCAACGCCGGCTGCTGATCGGAGAGAGCGCGCGGGGTCCGGTCGTCGTTCGCCGATCGGGCGACGGACTGGCGGTCCGCGTCGAACCGACGCTC
>SKZB01000387.1 GCA_007127615.1 Phycisphaerales bacterium
AAGCGCCGAGGCCCTCGGCATCGGCGTGCGCACGCTGGGGTTGAAGCTCAAGAAATGGAAGGAAGCGCGGCTGGTTGACGAATCGCTGTAGGCCATGCGGCCGGCGGCGCAATCATTGCGCACTTCCTCGGACGAAGCGCAGCGATTGCGCCGCGGTGCCTCGGAATGAAGCGGTGCAAGCCGATCGATCGGCGGCATGAAATTTGCAGCGTACTGTCTACGGGAAGTACTCGACGGAGCAGGATGCATGATTGCCGGACTGACCAACGCGGGCTCGATACCGGTTCTGGAGCGAACGATGCAGTTCGCCGGGCAGCGGCACGCGTTGATCGTCAACAACATCGCGAACCTGTCCACGCCCGACTACCGTCCGCTCGATGTCTCCGTCAGCGCTTTTCAGAAGCAGCTCGGCGAGGCGATGGACGAGCGCCGGGCGCGGCACGGCAACCGCGGCGGCGAGCTCAAGCTCTCATCGACTTCCGAAGTGAATGTCGAGGCCGGCGACATGACCCTTCACCCGACGCCCGCCGGGGAGAATATTCTCTTTCACGATGAGAACGACCGGGATCTGGAACGCACCATGCAACACATGGTCGAGAACTTCACGATGTATCGTTCCGCCGCGCAGTTTCTGCGCCGGGAGTTTGAAACCCTCAACCTCGCCATCCGCGAGCGATTGTAAACGCTGACCCCCGGAACAGGGGATTGAATCATGCTCGGCTCACTTGACATCTCGACCTCCGGCCTCATCGCCCAGCGAACCCGCCTCAATGTGGTCGCGGCGAATGTGGCGAACAAAGACACCATCCTGAACGAAAACGGCGAGTACGAGCCGTTCCGCCGCCGGATCGCCCATCTTGCGGCTGGAGATCCCAGCCGTGGCGAACCGATGGGCGTCCATGTGCGCGACATTGAACTGGACGACGGGACCCCGATGTTGAAGTATGAGCCCGGCTCCCCCTTCGCCGATGAGAACGGGTACGTCGGCTATCCGAACATCAATCCCGTGGTTGAGCAGATGAACGCGATGGAAGCGGCCCGTTCGTACGAGGCGAACATTGCGGCGATCGAGGCGACCAAGTCGATGACAAGCATTGCGCTGCAACTGCTCGGATGATCCGCCCGGCCTGAGGAACTGACATGACCGATCCCCTGGGACTGATTGGAAAAACCACGCCGCTGGCGAAGCCGGCGCCGAGCCAACCGGGTTCGTCCCGCGCGGCGGACGGACCGGACTTCAAGGCGTTCCTCAAGGAGCAGATTGCCGAGGTCAACAAGCTGCAGTCTGATGCCCGTGAAGCGGTGGAAGATATTCACGCCGGTCGTCGCAACGATCTGGAGAACGTGATCCTGGCCACGGAAAAGGCCGACGTGGCCTTCAAGATGCTGCTCCAGGTGAGAAACAAGGTCATGGAAGCGTACGAGGAAGTGAAGCAAATCCGCGTCTGAGCCGATAACACCTGAATCATCGTCGGCCACGCCAGGAGGGCACGGTCGGCGGCGACGGAGACCTTGGTCATCCGCCATTTTTCGATTCCCCGCTTGCCAGGCATGGAGGCCGACGCATGCAGGCCCTGCAGAACACGCTGGAACAGATCTGGAAGCAGGTGCGCGAACTTTCGTCCACCGCGAAGATGCTCATCGGTTCGATGATGGTCATCCTCCTGCTGGCTCTGTTCCTCATTGCCCAGTACGCCGGCGGCACGTCGATGGAGCCGCTCGGCCTTCAGCCCGGCATCAGCAGCGATGCCCGCGGAAGAGCGGTGGAATACCTCCGCGCTCAGAACATTCCCTACCGCGAGCGGGGCGGAGAGATCCACGTACCCGTCGACCGCAAATACACCATTCTGGCGCGCCTGACCGACAATGAGGTCATCACGCCCACCCAGATCGACTTCGACACGCTCATCGAACAGGACAGTCCCTTTCTCAGCCGGGCGCAGAACGAGCGACGTTGGCTGAACGCAACGATGAACGTGCTTGGCCGGACGATTGCCAGCATGAACGGCGTCGAATGGGCCCGGGTCGTGATCGACGAGCCGAAGAATCAGCACGGCATCGGACGGGCGCACCTGCCGGCTTCCGCTTCGGTGACCGTCCGCGCCCGGCGCGGGTTGGAACAGAACACCGTGGACGCGATTGCGGAGATGGTCGCCGGCGCCCACGCCGGACTTGAGGTCGAACACGTTCGGGTGATCGACGCGGTGGCCGGCCGGGTGCACCGCGCGCGAAAGGCCGACCAGCTCAACGCCAGCAGTAATCTGGAAGTTCAGATCACCAAGGAGCAACTGGTTCGCGAAAAGATCTCCGAAACGCTCGCGTACATTCCGGGCGTGAACGTCGCCGTCAGCGTGACCGTGGACACGCGACAGATCATTCAACAGCGACGGGATTTCGATGAGCCGAAGCTCGGGGTGACGGGCGAATCCAGCCGCATCGTCAACTCCACCAATCAGACCGGCGGCCGGGAAGCCGGGGTCAGACCCAACACCGGTGCGAACATCCGCGCCGGCGGAGGGCGAACCTCCACCCTCAGCGATGAGCGGACGGATGCCTCGATGATTCCGTTCGTCGGCAACTCCGACGCCCGGATCACCGATCATCGCAGCCATCCTTTGCTGATCAACTCGACGATCGGCGTGCCGAAGTCGTATTTTGTTCGGCTTTATCAGGACCGTTTCGGGGACGAGGCCGCACAGCCCGAACCGGAACAGCTCGATGCGCTGGTGGAGGCGGAAACGGAAAGAATCCGCACCCAGATCGAGCCGTTGATAGATACCAGGGCGGTCGACGGCGCGGTGGCGGGAACAGTCATGGTCTCGATGATTCCTGATTTTGCGGTGGCCTCTCTGCACGGCTTCGGCGGCCCGATGGGTGCCGGTGAATCCGGCGCGATCGGCGGCCTGGTCAGTGAAGGACTGGTCAAGACCGTCGGCCTGCTCGCGCTGGCCATCGTCTCGCTGGCGATGATGTTCATGCTCGTGCGGAAAGCCTCCGTTCGTGAAGAGCTGCCCTCGCCGGAGGATCTGGTCGGCGTCACCCCGGCGTTGCGGGATGCGGAATCGGAACTCGTCGGCGAGGCCGCGGAGACCCCCGCGACTCTCGACGGCGTAGAGGTCGATGAAGACGACCTGCGGCGACAGCAGATGTTGAGCCAGATCAACGAACTGGCAAGCCAGACCCCGGCGGAAGCCGCCGGGCTGGTCCGACGCTGGATGAAGTCCAACGCCTGATTGAAGGAGCAGGGAACGCGCATGGCATTTCGTCCCGGCCAAAAGCTGCCCGACAACATCGATGAACTGGACGGCGTCGTCAAAGCGGCCATTCTGCTGCTGACCCTGGAACGTGAGTCGGCCGGCAAGCTGTTGCGCGAACTGCCTTCGGAGACGGTGGAGGAAGTCAGCCGGACCATCGCGTCCATCGGGGAGATTCCCTCTTCTCTCGCGGCCGCGGTCGTCGAGGAGTTCTACGCCCTGAAGATGGCGAGCCAGTACATGAAGGAGGGCGGTCTTGATCACGCGACGCTCCTCCTGAAGGATTCGCTGGATCCGTCCCTGGCGTCAAAGATGATCAACCAGATCCAGACGCAGGTTCAGAAGACGCCTTTCTCATTCCTCCAGAAAGCCGAGAGCGAAAATCTGCTCACCTTCATTCAGGATGAGCATCCGCAGACGATCGCGCTCATCGTCAGTCACCTGCCGCACCACAAGGCCTCCGAGATTCTGATCGGCCTGCCCGAGCAGAAGCAGACCGAAGTCGTCCGCCGGGTGGCGAACATGGAGCAGACCAACCCGACCGTGATCCGTGAAGTTGAAAGCGGGCTCGAATCGCGTCTGTCCAACATGCTGATGCACACCGTGGAGAAGGTCGGGGGTGTGGAGACGGTCGCGGAAATCCTCAACCTCTGCGACCGCGCGACGGAGAAGTCGATCATGGAGGGAATCGAGGCGGAAGATCCCGATCTGGTCGAGCAGATTCGTCGGCTCATGTTCGTCTTCGAAGACATCATCAGCGTCGACGACAAGGGGATTCAGGCCGTCCTCAAGGAAGTGGACAACGACGAACTGGCGGTCTCGCTCAAAACCGCCAGCGACACGCTCAAGGACAAGATCTTCAGCAACATGTCCAGCCGCGCCGCGGAACTCATCAAGGAAGACATGCAGTACATGGGGCCCGTGCGCCTCAGCGATGTCGAAGCCGCGCAGCAGCGCATCGTGGATATCGTCCGGCGGCTTGAGGATGCGGGTGAAATCATCATTGCCGGCCGCGGCGGCGAAAAGGACGTCGTGGTCTGACCGGCCACCGGACGCCCCGAAACGTCAACGCCCCCGCATGACCGAATGCGGATCTCTGAACGTGTGAGTCATCCATGCCCCTCATCAAGAACACACAGTCCAGTCGCCTGCTCAAGAACGCGATGGTTCTGGATCTGGGTGACCTGAAGAAGCAGGGTGAGCGCATCCTTGAGCGGGCGCGGGGTGAATCGAACGCCATCCTGGCCGAGGCGCGGGCCGAAGCCAAACGACTCATCGACGCCGCCGACGAACGCGGATACCAGCAGGGGCTCGAACGGGGGCTGGCCGAAGGACGTGAAGCGGGGCGCGCCGAGGGCCGCGAAGCCGCGCTCAAGGAACTGAAGCCGCAGCTGGAGGAGATTAACGCCGCCTGGCGGCAGACCCTGTCCGACTGGGAGCAACAGCGCAGCACCATGCTGCTCACCGCGCGCGAGGATGTGCTCTCCTTTGCCTTCGCGCTGGGTGAACAGATCGTTCGCCGCGTGATCGAATACGACCCGGCGGTGGTGAACAATCAACTCGCCGAGTGCTTGAGCGTGCTGGCGGGTCCGACTTCCATCGCCATCCACGTCAATCCGGAAGATCGCCCGATCATCGAGGAAGCGCTGCCGGGCCTCTGGTCCGAACTGGATCAGAAGATTCACGCCACGGTGCTCGAAGTGCCGGAGATGCACCGGGGCGGATGCCGCATCTCCTTCAAAGGCGGTCACATCGACGCCACGCTGGAACGACAGATCGAACGACTCGCGATCGCGCTGCTCCCTTGGGCGGATCCGCCGGTGGCCGAACCGGTGGAAGAGGCGCCGGGCCACGCCGCCGGTCCGGCCGAGACCGAGACCGAGACCGAGAACGAATCCGAAACCGATCCGAACCGCCGCGAGGATGAATCACCGTGAGCGTTCTGGGGACACAGCTTGACACCCTGCGGCGATTGCGGTCCATCGAAGTGGCGGGCTCGGTGGCGGCGGTGCGCGGGTTGAGCGTACTGGTTCAGTACCTGCCGCTGCCCGTCGGTTCGCTCGTTCGAATCGAAGCGCCGGCCCGGCGAAGGCAACTCGCGACCGAAAGCATCCGCGGTGAAGTCGTCGGGTTCGACGGCGACCATGCCGTCGTCATGCTCTTCTCCGGCAGCGCCGGGATCGCACCGGGACTGCGCGTGATCGGTGAGCAATCCGCACAAACCTGTCCTGTCGGCGACTGTCTGCTGGGGCGCATTCTCAACGGGATGGGCGAGCCGATCGACGGCGGCCGCCCGCTGAACGACACGACCTTGCGTCCGCTCGCCCCCGAGCCGACCGGTGCCCTGACCCGCCGAAGAATCGACGAGCCGTTGCCGACCGGCGTGGCCGCGATCGATGCGATGGTCACGCTCGGCAAGGGTCAGCGGATCGGCATCTTCTCCGGCCCCGGCGTG
This sequence comes from Phycisphaerales bacterium, assembly GCA_007127615.1. Classification (GTDB taxonomy): domain Bacteria; phylum Planctomycetota; class Phycisphaerae; order Phycisphaerales; family SM1A02; genus SKZB01. Next base: position 5,710 of record SKZB01000387.1, read on the forward strand.
GGCAAGTCCACGCTCGTGGCGTCGATCGCGCGGCACACCAGTGCGGACGTCAATGTCATTGCGCTCATCGGCGAGCGCGGCCGGGAGGTGCGCGACTTTCTCGAATCCGCGCTCGGTCCGGAAGGCCTCGCCCGTTCCGTCGTCATTGTGGCGACCGGAGATGAATCGCCGCTTCTCCGTGTGCGCGCCGCGATGGTCGCCTGCACCGCGGCGGAGTACTTCCGTGACCTCGGCGCCGATGTCATGCTGATGATGGACTCCATCACCCGGTTCGCGCAGGCCCAGCGGCAGATCGGACTGACCGTCGGCGAGCAGCCCGCCACGAAGGGTTACACGCCTTCCGTCTTCGCGATGATGCCGCGTCTGCTGGAACGCGCCGGGGCGATGAGCAGCGGCGGCTCGATCACCGGACTCTACGCCGTGCTCGTGGAAGGCGATGATCTCAACGAGCCGATCTCCGACGCCGCGCGGGGAATTCTCGACGGGCATATCGCCCTCTCCCGCAAACTGGCGTCACGCGGCCATTATCCTGCGATCGATCCGCTCGAATCGATCTCGCGCGTGGCGAACGACGTCTGCGATCAGCACCACGTGCAGGCGCGGCGTACCCTCGTGCGGTTGTTGTCGGCATATTCGGAATCCGAAGAACTGATCAACATCGGCGCGTACGCGCGCGGGTCGAACCCCGATTGCGATGTGGCGATCGCCCTCAAGCCGCGCATTGATCAGTTTCTGCAGCAGTCGGACCGCGAGCCGGCTTCGTACCCGATGGTCTGCCGGCAGTTGATCGAACTGGCCGCCGAGGCGGACGATCTTCGCCGCAAACTCGAAGGGGCCGCCCCCGCCGCGACGGCGCCCAACCCGATCACGAACACGCAGAGCCGAGACCGATCCCACGCCTCCTGAGTGAGCAACCATGGCGAAGTTTCGTTTCAAGCTTGAGCCGGTTCTGAAAGCGCGTTGCCACGTCGAGCAGCAGCGTCAGCGTGAAGTTGCCGCGCTGGAGCGGGAGCGGCAGAGAATCGAGGATCACATTCGCAGTCAGCAGCAGTTTCTGGCGGACAGCAAGCTTCAACTGCGCGACCATCTGTTCGGGCCATTGGCCACGAACGACCTGCGCCTTCACGCCGCGTCGGGGTTGCGCATCATGCGGGAAGCGGACCGGCTGGTGGTGGAGTTGGCCGGTCTTCATCAGCGACTCTCACGGGCGCGGCAGTCGCTGATCGAAGCGACCCGGGATCGTCGGGCCATTGAACTGCTGCGGGAGAAACGTTTCCAGGAGTGGAAAGCCGGACAGGAGAAAGCCGAAGCGGCGGCGCTCGATGAACTCGTGGTCCAGCGGGCCGCGCGATCGGACTTGATTCAGGAGAGCCACGAATGAAAACCCTCTGGAATGTCGTCAGTTTCCTGGCCGTGGTCCACCTGCTCGCGCTGG